>NZ_JBDNTB010000021.1:0-41316 GCF_047719395.1 Propionibacterium sp. | reverse complement strand
GCCCTCCCACCACGGCTGCTGCGTCGCCTACACCCTCATCTGGGAAGAGCCCTCAATGGCCTTGGCCAGCTCCTTTTCCTGGGCGGCATCAAGTCTGTATTGGGTGGCTTTGGATGTGTTCATGCCGACATGATGTGCCGACATGCCTGCTCACGACTTCTCTGTGGATGCCTGGCAACGGACAACACCAGATTCTGTGGATTGTTGCCAGCTCACAGCGATGCCATGAGCCTCACTCGCCGGCGCCGAGACTGGCCTGGCTCAACGCCTTGCGACGGGTCTCCAGACCGATGAGCTGAGTGAACATCGCGTCATAGTCGGATTGTCGCTCAATGGGATTGGTGCGCTGCATCCGCGATTTGAGGTCGGCAATCTCACGGACAGTGGACAGCAGAAGCAACCGTGAGGCATATGCGGTGGCGTACTGCTCCGTCGGTGCCCGCAGGATCTGCTCCACGAGCAGGGCGATCTCAAGCTGGCGCGCGGTCGGATCATCGGTGGCCTGCTGTACTGCCTGGGTCCAGCCATCGGGCCCGAACGGCACTCGCGTGATGGCTTCGAAAACCGCCCGATAGGCCGGATGGGTGAAGTCCTCGGCTCTGACACCGTCCCAAGCCGTGTCGAACAGCGTCGGGTATTGCAGCATGACCTTCAACGTGCCGCGCTCGACGGCGAGATTGTGATCCTGCGGATCGGGCCAGGGCAGCGCCTCCGCGGCAGTTTCTGCGGTGGCGAGCATGTCCTCGCCACCCGAGTCGAGGGGCTCAGGCCGGGCGACCACACCCCGCACCGCCAGACCCGATTGGTGGCTGCGGCGTGCGTTCTTCTGAGCGGTACTGAGGATGCGGCGCACCTCATCCACATCCATCCCCACGAGTTGGGCGAGGTCTCGGATGTACTGGTCGATCAATGATCGGTCGCGCACCGCCGCCAGCATGGGTGCGGCTGCGCGCACCGCGGCGACCCGCCCGTCGGCCCGATCAAGGTCGAAGCCTTGAACTGCATGGGCCATCACGAATCGGTACAGCGGCTCGCGGCGGCCGACCAGCTCGCGCACCGCGGCGTCGCCCTTGGCCATTCGCAGGTCGCAGGGATCGAGTCCGTTGGGTTCGACGGCCACGTACGTTTGCGTGGTGAAGGAACGGTCCAGCTTGTAGACCTTGAGGGCCGCCGCCTGACCGGCTGAATCACCGTCGAAGGTGAAGATGATCTCGCCGCGCATCGAGTCGTTGTTGCCCATGAGGCGTTGCAACAGGCGAGCATGGTTCTCGCCGAAGGCAGTGCCGCAGACTGCCACCGCGGTATCCACACCGGCGAGATGGGCCGACATGACATCGGTATAACCCTCCATGACCACCGACTGCAGCTTCTTGCCGATGTTCTGGCGCGCCAGGTCCAGCCCGTAGAGCACATGGGACTTCCTGTACAGGATTGTTTCGGGGGTGTTGATGTACTTGGCGGGCAGCCGATCATCGTCGTAGAGCCTGCGGGCGCCGAACCCGAGCACTGACTTGGCTGAGTCCCGGATCGGCCAGATGACGCGGCCCTGGAAGTAGTCCCAGCCTCCGTGCTCCCTGATCAACCCCGCCTTGACCAATTCCTCGTCGCGGAAACCGGCCCTGGCGAGGTGTTCGTGCAGCGCCCTGCCGTGCCTGGGGGCGTAGCCGACACCGAAATACTCGGCTGCGGCGCGATCGAAACCGCGGCCATCGAGCATCTGGCGGGCCTGGACCGCCTCAGGACTCGCCAGGTTCGCTGTGTAGAACTCGGCAGCTGCCTGATTGGCGGCCATCAACCGCACCCGCTGACCGGGCGGCTGGGCGGGCTGCCCGTCGTCCACATAGCGCAGTTGCACTCCGACCTTGTCGGCCAGGGTTTGCACCGCCTCGGCGAAGCTCAGATTCTCCATTTTCTGCATGAAGGTGATGACGTCGCCGCCCTCGCCGCATCCGAAGCAGTAGAACAGACCCTTCGACGGGGTGACCTGGAAGCTTGGAGTCTTCTCGTCGTGGAAGGGGCAGAGCCCCTTGAACGATCCCCCACCGGCATTTCGGAGGGTCACATAGGCGCCGACGATCTCCTCGATGCGCGCTCGTTCCCTGACGAGCGCGATGTCCTCGTCATTGATACGGCCCGCCATGCCCCGCAGTGTATGCGGATCCGTGATGGACAGGGCCGGACGCAAGACATCCTGCTCTCGTCGGTGAGGCACCAGTGTGGTCGTCATCGCGAAGATCACCTCAATCGGCTTCCTCGGCTGTTGCCGGGATTGGCTCGCGGGGGCGCACGACTAGGCTCTGCGCATGCTTGACTACGTCACCCGGGAGGAGCACCGGCGCATCGCCGCACAGGACTACGTGCGCGACTTCGTGAACGTCCCGAAGTTCGTCGAATTCTGCCGGGAGTGTGGAAGCCACAACCAGACCTGGGCCTGCCCGGAATTCGACTTCGACCCGCTTGACGTGTGGCAGAAATACCGCTGGTTGCACCTGTCTGCACGGATCATGGAATTCACACCGGGACAGCCACGCACCGGGATACCGCACCAGCAATTGCTCGATGATGTGCGGGCCATGTTCAGCAAGGAGAAATGGCACGCCTATCGCCAGCTCGTTGCTCTGCACAGACGGGTTCCGGGATCGGTTGGTCTGTCGGTGGGCTCCTGCGAGGTGTGCACCGAGTGCACCCGGCCACAAGGGCTGCCCTGCCGCAATCCTGATCAGCTCTTCCACTCCATCGAATCCATGGGAGGCGACGTGATGGGCACGATGAGCACGATCTTCGGGCATCCGACCTTGTGGAGCGACGGAACCACTCTGCCAGCCAGCTATCTGGTGGTCACCGGCCTGCTGTGCAATGTCGAGGAATTGCCCGAACGTGCCCTGGCCCGCTGATTGTCGCGCGGCTGGCTGTTCTGACGGCCGGGCGGTGAAGCTGACGGGCCCCGAATCGATGCGAGGCCCCGTGCTGAGCCGGTCCCCGTATTGGTTCAAGCCCCGTGGCCGATTCCGACCGGCAGGCTGTCCTGTTCCCAGCCGAGCAACCGTTCGGCGCTCTCGAAGGCGAAACGATCGGTCATTCCTGCCACGTAGGTGACCACACCGCGGATCGCATCAGACTCATCGCGGTGATCGGAGGGCAATTCTTCGGGATGGGCGAAATAGAACGACACGAGTTCGTGCAGCATCCGGACCATGGTGCGGGACTGCTCGAGTGATTCCTGTCGGGTGTAGATGCGTTCGTAGTTGAATCGGCGCAGTGCCGCCAGTGCCCCCGCGGTCGTTTCGTCCATGCCGATGATGCCCGTGTCACAAGAAGTCTGGATGACGGCCCTGATCAGCGCGCCGAGTTGCTCTCGCTGGGGCACCCCGAGGTGGTCAGTGACCTCTTCCGGCAGATCATCCGGCGTGACGATTCGAGCGCGGATGGCATCCTCCAGGTCATGGGCGCAATAGGCAATCCGATCGGCCCAGCTCACGATTTCGCCCTCGACCGTGAACGGAGCGGGGCTCGACCACGAGTGATTGGCGATGCCGTCGAGGGTCTCCACGCACAGGTTGAGATCGGCCAGTGCGACATGCGCACCCCATGGGCCGTGATCGAAGCCCTCGGGGAGGAAGGCATCGAAGGCCTCTTCAGAGGCGTGCCCACCGGGGCCGTGCCCGCAGTCGTGACCGAGTGCGATGGCGCTGGTCAGTGACACATTGGCGCCCACACCCCTCGCGATGGCCGTGGCCACCTGGGAGACCTCGAGGGCGTGGGTGAGGCGGGTGCGCTGGTGATCGGTGGGGAACACCACAACCTGGGTCTTGCCTGCCAGACGCCGGAAGGATGTGGAGTGCACGATGCGATCGCGGTCGCGCTCGAAGCAGGTCCGCTCGGAGTCGGGCAGTTCCTCCCGCACGCGATGTCCGGCGCCACGGGCACGTGTGGCCCCATCGGACAGAAAGTGCTCCTCGGCCTCCTCGCGGAAGAGCCTGCCGCGCGGCTGAACTCCAGCTCTGAGGTGCACCCGGCTTTCCCGGTGGGGGAGCACCACCTCGGCGCCACGCGATTCCACGGCATTTCCGGACATGGTGGAGGCCCACGACACATTGCGGGCCGAGGGCCCGAGTGTTCCGCCGGATGCTGAATGCAGCTCGTCTGTCACATCTGCCAGTATGTCGCGGCCCCCTGACACTGTTGGGGACGTGATGGAACAGGCGGCTGCTCAGCCGCCCGAGATGGCCAGTTCGGCGTCGGCGAGGTCGAGGTCCAGACCACAGCGGTCGTCGAGCCAGCCACAGGGCATCGCCACCTTGCGCCGCGGGGAACCCTGCCTGCCGCGCGGTCTGCCGAGCGCATTCACCGGGTAGGGGCAATCGGCTCCGGCCTTGTCGATGACGCCCGCCAGCAGGGCGTCGAGGCTTTCGAAGCTGTCGACCATGCCCAGGTTGTGGCGCACTGCGCCGCCGACGGGGAAGCCCTTGAAATACCAGGCCATGTGCTTGCGCAGGTCGGTGAGCCCGTGCCGCTCCCCCATCTGGAGGGCGAGCAGTTCACCGTGCCTGCGTACCATCTCGGCCACCTCGCCCAGGGTGGGCAGGGTCGTCGTCCGTTCCCCGGCCATGGCCGCGGCGAGATCGCGGAACAGCCACGGCCGGCCAAGACATCCCCTGCCGATCTCGACCCCGGCGCAGCCGGTCTGGTCCATCATGCGTATCGCGTCGGCGGCCTCCCAGATGTCGCCATTGCCCAGCACGGGGATGTCCACCTGCTCTACCAACCTGGCGATCGCGTCCCAGTGGGCATGGCCCGAATAGGCCTCTTCGACGGTGCGCCCGTGCAGGCAGATCGCCGCTGCACCAGCCTGTTCCGCCATCCGCCCGGCGTCCACATATGTCTGGTGGCTGGCATCCAACCCGATGCGCAGCTTCACGGTGACAGGCACGCCATGTCGGTCGCCCGCTGTCACAGCCGAGCCCACGATGGCGCCGAACAGGTCGAGCTTCCACGGCAGTACGCCGCCACCGCCCTTGCGAGTGACCTTGGGCACCGGGCAGCCGAAATTCAGATCCACGTGATTCACCCGGTACTGGGTGCACAAGATCTCGACCGCATGAGCGATGACAACCGGATCAGTGCCATAGGTCTGCACGCTGCGGATCTGCTCGGAATCGAAGAAGGTGAGCATCGCATCGGTCTTGCGGTCCCCCACCACCAGGCCACGGCTGGTGATCATCTCGCACACGTACAGTCCGGCGCCCTGCTCGCGGCACAGCGTGCGGAAGGCGGCATTGGTGACGCCTGCCATCGGTGCCAGCACAACCGGCGCGCCCACTTCGACCCGCCCGCCAGACGGTGAGCGGAGCACGAGGGATTCGATCTGAGGCACCGCACAATCCTAGGTTGCCCCTGAAAATTCGCTGTGACAACGCCTTCAGCCGTGCACTCAGCGCTTCTGATCGCCCCTCAACACGGCGAAGGGGTCTGTGATGTGCAGGGAGTGCTCAACGAAACGGTAGGTGCGGGCGGGCCGTCCGCCCTTCTGACCGGGGGCTGTGCGATGCCCGGTCGGCTCGATCTGGTGGCGCCTGGTGAGCACCCGCCCGAGGTTGGTGACGTCGACGTCGTGGTAGAGCACCCCCATGTAGATCTCACGAAGGTGCGCGAGAGTGAACTCGTCGGGAGCAAGGGCGAAGGCGATGTTGCTGTAGGAGATCTTGCCTCGCAGCCTGTGCGCGCCGAGGCGCACCACCTCGTCGTGGTCGAAGGCCATCTGCGGAAGGGTCGACACATCGAACCAGTGGGCGCCGCCCTTGACCACTTCGGTGGCCTCGGCAACGAGCCCCAGATAGGCCGTCGCGATGGTGCGCTCGGCGGGGTCTCGAAGAGGCGCGGACAGGGTCGCAAGTTGTTCGGAATGCCGCACGGCGACCAGATCGAGCTTGTCGGCCAGATGACGCTCCATCGCGTCCCGCATCGTCTCGCTCACCTCGACCGGCCCGCTCGGCAGTGCCCACTGGCCGGCGAAGGGCTCATGGTGACGCTGCCAGGCCAAAACCTGTAGTGACGGCGTGTCTGCGAGAACGCGGAATACGACGGCGAGCACCTCGTGGCGGTACTTCGCCACACCCTTTGGGTCCCTGAATGGTTCTGCCCGCACAGGTGCATGGTACTGTGATGCGCAGTTATCGACCATAAGACGAAAACATCGCCAGGAGTCCTCATGCCGATCGTCACTTCGCCCACCGCGACAACGCAGTGGGCTGAGCGAGTCCGTGAACTCGCTCGTCGCGAGGACGCGGTGATCCTCGCCCACAACTACCAAGCCCCCGAGATTCAGGATGTGGCTGATCACGTCGGGGATTCACTGGCGCTGTCCCGCATCGCAGCGCAGGCCCCCCAGTCCACGATCGTGTTCGCCGGTGTGCACTTCATGGCCGAGACGGCGAAGCTGCTCTCCCCTGGCAAGCGGGTACTCATCCCCGACGCGGAGGCTGGCTGCTCGCTGGCCGACTGCATCGACGCCGACCAGTTGCGCGCCTGGAAGGCCGAACATCCTGGTGCAGTGGTGGTCAGCTATGTGAACACCACAGCCGCGGTGAAGGCGGAGACCGACATCTGCTGCACCTCCTCCAATGCCGTTGAGGTGGTCAACTCGATCCCACGCGACAAAGAAATACTGTTCTGCCCCGACCAGTTCCTGGGCGCCCATGTGCGGCGGATGACCGGCCGGGACAACATCCAGGTGTGGATGGGCGAATGCCATGTTCACGCCGAGATCTCGCCGGACTCTCTGATCGAGACCGTGAAGGAGCACCGGGACGCGGAGTTGTTCGTGCATCCCGAGTGCGGTTGCACCACGGCGGCGCTGTGGCTGGCCGGGCGCGGCGAGCTGCCTGCCGAGCGCACCAAGATCATGTCCACAGGTGGCATGCTCACCGCCGCCCGGCAGACCGCATCGAAGGAGGTGCTGGTGGCCACCGAGATCGGCATGCTGCACCAGCTGCGCAAGGCCAATCCGGTCACCTCGTTCCTGCCGGTCAACCCACAGGCTGCCTGTCCCTTCATGAAGATGACCACCCCAGAGAAGCTGGTGGCTTGCCTGGAGAATGGCTGCGACGAGGTGATGGTCGACCCGGCCATCGCCAGGCGTGCGCGAGGAGCGGTGGAGCGAATGATTGCCATCGGCCAGCCGGGTGGGGGCGAATGAGCATGGCGATCACTGCGGACTTCCCAACTTCTGCGCACACCCGCCGTCCCCTCTCCGGCTCAGGAACGATCGGCTGGCACTTGCCCACCGATCCTGCCCAGTGGCACCGGCGGACGAGCGTGGTCGTGCTCGGCTCTGGCGCGGCAGGCCTGATGGCCGTTGTCGGGCTCGTGATGGCCGGCGTGGACACCCTGCTCGTCACCCGCGGCGAGGTCACCGATTCCAGCACGGACTGGGCACAAGGTGGCCTGGCCGCCGTCTGGTCCCCCACCGACGACACCGACTTGCACGTCTCGGACACCCTCACCGCAGGTGCTGGGCTGTGCAATGAGACGGCCGTCCGTGATCTGGCCGAGCACGCTCCCGAGGCCCTGCGACGGCTGATTGAGCTGGGCGCGGTCTTCGACAAGGATGCGTCCGGGGCCATCGACCTTCATCTTGAGGGTGGTCACCACGCGCGGCGCATCCTGCATGCCGGAGGCGATCAGTCCGGCCACGAGGTCGAGCGTGCTCTGGTGACCAGGCTCGATGCAGGCTACGACCCGGGCCGTCATCTGCAGGTCCTCGATGGAACGCGAGCCATCGACATCCTCCGCGATGGTCATGGGCGTGCCTGCGGGCTACGGGCATTCGACGCCCGGGGACAGGTCGGGGAGATTCGGGCGTCCGCGGTGGTCCTCGCCACAGGAGGTATCGGCCAGCTGTGGCCGGTCTCGACGAATCCCCCGGTGTCCACCGGTGACGGTCTGGCGATGGCGATGCGCGCCGGTGCCCGGGTACGCGATGTGGAATTCATGCAGTTCCACCCGACGATCCTCGTCGTCCCGAAGCCATTCCGGCGTCCGGGCGACCGTGGCGTACTGATCTCCGAGGCGGTCCGTGGCGAAGGTGCCATCCTCATCGACCACGCCGGGAAACGCGTGATGACGGGCGTGCATCCACTGGTAGATCTGGCACCGCGCGACGTGGTCTCCGCCGCCGAGCACGCACACATGATGCGCACCGGTGAGGAGAATCTCTTCCTCGATGCCACTTCTTTCGGGCCTGACAGATGGGAACACAGCTTCCCCTCGATCCTCCAGATGTGCCGCGCGAGGGGCGTGGACCCGGTCACCGAGCCCATTCCGGTGTCCCCCGGCGCCCACTACCACTGCGGCGGAGTGGTCGCCGACATGGCAGGCCACACCGGCATCGAGGGCCTGTACGCAGTCGGCGAGGTGGCCTGCACGGGAATTCAGGGCGCCAACCGATTGGCGTCGAACTCGCTCACCGAGGGCCTCGTGATGGGCTGGCGCTGCGCCCAGACGCTGGCCGCAGCGCTGCCCGTGATGAACGAACCCGGCGAGCCTGTGGTACCCCGCGACACCGGCCTTGTCGCGGCCTCCGGTTTCGCCACCGTGCGCACGACCATGGCCCATCATGTGGGGGTGCTGCGGGATGCCGACGGCCTGCGCCGCGCGCACCACCTGTTGGGCAGCATGCCCGTCACTGACGTACTCGACGATGGGACGCTGACCGCAACCAATGCCGTCCAGGTTGCCCGCGCGATAGCCATTGCCGCTGCCACCCGCACCGAATCACGAGGCTGTCACCGCCGCAGCGATATCACCGCCCGTGACGACAGCTGGCTGCGACACCTCGACTGGCGCATCGGTGCCGATGGTATGCCGCAACAAGCGCCCTCCCACTCGATCCAGCCCTCCCATCAGGAAGCCGCATGACTGCCATTGCCACCGAGAACCTGCCTGCCGAGGTGCTGTCTGCGCTGAATGCGGCGGGCCTGCCCCTTGAGACAGTCCTTCGGACAATCGATGGAGCTCTGGACGAGGACCTCGCCTATGGCCCCGATGTCACCACCGAGTCCATCTTCCACCCCGATCAGACGGCGACCGCTGTCGTCGTGAGCAGACAACACGGCTGCCTGGCCGGAGTACCGGTAGCTGCGGCTGCCATGCATCGACTTGCCCAACGCCAGGGTGCCGAGGTGCAGATCGAGTTGCTCGCCGCCGATGGTGATCGAGTGCAGCCGGGCTCGCAGGTACTGAGGGTCGAGGCGGCGCTGCGCTGCCTGCTCACCGGGGAACGCACCATGCTCAACCTGCTCGGCCAGCTCTGCGGCGTCGCCACCGCCACTGCCCGCTGGGCGGATGCGCTGGAGGGCAGCGGTGCTGTGATCCGGGACACCCGCAAGACCGTGCCAGGACTGCGGGTGCTGCAGAAGTACGCGGTACGCTGCGGCGGCGGCCACAACCACCGGATGGGGCTCGGCGATGCCGCGCTGATCAAGGACAACCACATCGCCGCCGCGGGGTCGATCACCGCAGCCATCAATGCCGTCACAGCGCACGCACCTGACGTGCCGTGCGAGGTGGAGTGCGACACCCTCGACCAGGTGCGAGAGGCCGTCGCGGCCGGTGCACACCTGATCCTGCTGGACAACATGGCGCCCGACCTGATGCGCGAGGCGGTGGCCGTCTGCAGGCCAGCCGGGGTGCTCACCGAGGCCAGCGGCGGACTGACCTTCCCCGATGCAGCCTCAGTGGGCGCAACCGGCGTGGACTACATCTCTGTAGGCGCTCTCACGCACTCCTCCACCGTGCTGGATCTCGGCCTCGACATGGCCTGAGAGACATCGCCCGGGGTGTGCCTGCGGGAGCAGCGGAAGGGCCATTCCAGCCGCAGAGCGCATGCACACCCCCATCGCGGGCAATTTCAGCACGTGTCAACGAGGGCTCTGGTCAGCAGCCGACCAGTCGCGTCGCGAGGTAGTCCTTCACCTGGCTGATGGCCACCCGTTCCTGGGCCATGGTGTCGCGTTCACGCACGGTCACCGCGTCGTCGTCGAGGGTGTCGAAGTCGATGGTGACGCAGTACGGGGTGCCGATCTCGTCCTGACGGCGGTAACGCTTACCGATGGCCTGGGCGTCGTCGAAGTCGACATTCCAGTAGCCACGCAGCTCGTCGGCGAGGGCACGCGCCTTCGGCGACAGCTTCTGGTTGCGGGACAGCGGGAGCACTGCTGCCTTCACCGGGGAGAGCCGCGGATCGAGCTTCAGCAGAGTCCGCTTGTCCACGCCGCCCTTCGTGTTGGGCGCCTCGTCCTCGGTGTAGGCATCCACCATGAATGCCATCAGCGACCGGGTGAGTCCGGCAGAGGGCTCGATCACATAGGGCAGGTAGTGCTCGTTCTTCGCCTGGTCGAAGAAGCTGAGATCGGCGCCGGAATGCTTGGCGTGGGTGCCGAGATCGAAATCGGTGCGGTTTGCGATCCCTTCCAGTTCTCCCCAGTCGCTGCCCGCGAAACCGAACTTGTATTCGATGTCGACAGTGCGCTTGGAATAGTGTGAGAGCTTCTCCTTCGGGTGCTCGTACAGACGCAGATTGTCCTCGGCGATGCCCAGGCCGGTGTACCAGGCCTTTCGGTGGTCGATCCAGTACTGATGCCAGGTTTCATCGGTCCCCGGCTCGACGAAGAATTCCAGTTCCATCTGCTCGAATTCACGGGTACGGAAAATGAAATTCCCGGGCGTGATCTCGTTGCGGAAACTCTTGCCGGTCTGCGCCACGCCGAAGGGGGGCTTCATCCGAGTGGTGTTGAGGATGTTCTTGAAATTGATGAAAATGCCCTGTGCCGTCTCAGGGCGCAGATAGTGCAGACCGGCCTCGTCCTCGACCGGGCCGAGATGGGTCTTGAGCATCATGTTGAAGTCTCGCGGCTGGGTGTACTGCCCGCGGGTACCGCAGAACGGGCACGGGATCTCGGTGAGGTCGACCGAGTCCGGATCCTCGATGTCCTTGCGGAAGGCGTACTCCTCCTGCAGCTGATCGGCGCGGAATCGCTTGTGGCAGTTGAGACACTCCACCAGGGGATCGTTGAATACCGCGACGTGGCCGGAAGCCACCCAGACCTGCTTGGGCAGGATCACCGACGAGTCGAGCCCCACGACATCTCCGCGCCCTGTGACGGTGAACCGCCACCACTGCCGCTTGATGTTTTCCTTCAGCTCCACGCCCAGCGGGCCGTAGTCCCATGCAGCGCGCGTGCCTCCGTAGATCTCCCCACAGGGGAAGACGAATCCGCGCCGCTTGCACAGGCCGATGACCTTGTCGAGCTTGCTCTCTGCCACTCTGGCTCCTCAATATCCGTCGGATCGAGTCCGGTCGCGAGCCGGTACCTGGCTGGCACCGGCGATGGTGGGGTGCGCGCCACGCACCACCCGCCCGCACCATGATGCCCGAGTCCGGGACCGGGAGGGTAAGTGATCTCGCGCCCGCCTTGCCGAGCCGTGCACTCACAAGGCGGGATTTGACTGCTCATGGGGATGAACACGGACCGGCGTCCCGGCTTTCCGGGGGCAGGGCATCGAGAACTTCTCCGTAACGCCTGCGGCAGCTGCCTAGACTGAGAATCATGGGATTCTTGACCGAGGGCGGCAATACCGGGGGCGGTTCGTTCACGCTGCGCGGCATCTCGGCTCACCGCCATGGATGTCTGCCAACGGCTTGTGGCGACGCCGGCGACCGGCCGTCCAGCCGGCATGCGAACACCAGCCGGCCCGCAGGCACCAGTCGGCATTTGAGCAATTGTGGAGCCATTCATCATGACCGCTGACACGAAAACCCTGACGAGCGCCCAGCGTCCGCGTCGCACGCGCCAGCAGAAGGTGATCAGGGAAGTCCTGGAACGGGGCAATGACTTCCGCACAGCACAGCAGCTGCACGCTGACCTCACCGACAACCCTGACCAGCCGAGTCTGGCCACCGTCTACCGGGTGCTGCAAACCTTCGCCCGCAACGGAGAGGTGGACACCTGGCGCAATCCGCAGGGTGAAGTGGCCTACCGGCACTGCACCTCGCGCCATCACCACCACCACCTGATCTGCCGCGAATGCGGGCGGACCGAGGAGATTTCCGGAGGCCCCGCAGAAGCCTGGGCCGCACAGGTTGCCGCCGAACACGGTTTCACCGAAGCTGAACACAGTGTTGAGATATTCGGTCTGTGCCCGGCCTGTTCGGCAGCGAAAACTGCCCAGGACTAGTATCTGCGGCACACGTACCACTCTGCGGAGGGAAGCCGGTGAGATGCCGGCGCTGACGCGCAACCGTGAATTGGCCCTTGAACCAATGAGCCGGGATGCTCCGCCGGGTGGTTAAGCCCTGACCCGCTGCCGCGCTCGCACGGGAGGCGGTCATCCGTCATCCGCGTACGCAGCGAAAGGATGACGAAATGTCTGTGAATTGGCTCGACCCCGCCACCGGTGCGGATTTGTGGACCGCACGGCTCGATTCGATGTTGCACTGCTGGTTGGCCTCTCGTGCAGGCACAGTCGCCGAAAAGACTCTTCGCACCGATCAGGACTTGTTGCGGATCATTCCGCAGTCCTATCTGCGTCGCGACCCGCACGATTTCACCCCTGCCGATGTGGAGGGGATGCTGGCACATTTCCGCGCCAGAGGCCTCTCGGAATTGTCCGTGCTGCGCCATCGGGCGAGCCTTTCGCAATTCTTCCACTGGATGCAACGCCTGGGGATCATCACTGACACCCCTGTGGGTGCGCTCCCCGACACGAGATCAATCACCCCGCGGGCGGCACGGCCCTTCTCCGCCGCTGAACTCGACAGTGCGTGGGCCGAATGGGCCCAGCATGACGAGCGACTGGCAAACATTCTGCTGATCCTTGCCCGCACCGGCCTCCGGTGGAGCGAGGCACGTGCCCTCACGGTGCGCGACTTCCATGTGGCCACGGCTCGGATCACCGTCAACAAGGCCACCAGTGAAGGCACGGCGACACGACAGCTGGCCGGTGGCCTGGTGCGCCGGGTGCCGGTGGTGAAGCCTCTGCGCACGATGATGCATTCGGTCACCCGTGGTCGCGAGCCCGAGGAACTGCTGTTCACCACCGACAGGGGGTGCCAGCTGCACCGCACGGCTGTGTTGCGCCGATTGGACTGGCAGCACACCGGACGTGGCCGCCGCCTCAACGATCTGCGCCACACGGCGGCGAAACTGTGGCTCGAAGAGGGCGTCGCACCCAGTCAGGTGCGCGCCTGGATGGGTCACACCCTGATGGCCAGCACCCGCCGTGCAGCCGCGTCAGCCCCTCAGGACGACCTCGCCGGCTGAGCTGGCGAACAGAACCAGGCAGCTCAGTCGTGCGGCACCATCGCCAGCGCGCGAAGGCCGTGGGCCATGTGCCATGCCGCGAAGGCGGCGACCAAGCCTGCGCACTCACGTACTGCGGCCTGGGATGTGCTGCGGGTGGCCACCCAGTCGCCGGTGATCATGGCGGAGAGCAGTTCCCATGATTCCGGGGAGGGTCGCACGGCGCCCGAGGGACGACAGCGCGAGCACACCATGCCACCGCTGGACGGGGAGAACCACTCGTGCGGTCCCTTGGAGCCGCACTGGGCACAGGAGTCGAGCAGCGGGGCATAACCTGCGACGGCGAGCGCACGCAGCATGTATGAGTCCAGGATCATGCTCGGCGGGCGCGGCCCATCGCTGGTGCCCTGCCCCAGCACTCTCAATGCGCCGAGCAGCAGCCGATATTGCGAGGGGGCCGGTTCGTTCTCCACCGCGACGATCCGGTCGGCCATCTCGAGCATGGTCTCCCCGGAACAGTAGAGGGCGTAATCGCTTGCCAGCGGTTTTCCGTAGGGGTGCAGGCATTCCGCCTGGGTAACGATGTCCAGGGAGCGCCCCACGGCGAGCTGGATGTCCACATGGCTGAAGGGCTCAAGCCGGCCGCCGAATTTGCTGGAGGTGCGTCTCACCCCTCTGGCGACGGCGCGCACCTTGCCGTGGCCGCGGCACAGCAGCGTGACGATCCGGTCGGCCTCCCCCAGCTTGTGGGTGCGAAGCACAACACCCTCGTCACGGTAGGTCGGCACGTATCCATTGTGCCCGCTGATGCAGAGAACACCCCCGTGGTTGTGGCGGTGGCGCTGCCCATGACAACGCCGATCGGACCGAACTCATGGATACTGCCCCACACTGTTGCCGTTAGAGTCGAGTGGTGGCCCCTCGTACCAGCCCGCGTCCCGAACACCGCGCACCGACTCCTCATCCCAGTGGGGCGCGTCCTCCTGAACTACCAGCAGGTTCGTTGCCCAGGCATGTAGCGGTCGTCATGGATGGCAACGGGCGCTGGGCCAAGCAACGCGGACTGCCCCGCACCAAGGGCCATGAGGCAGGCGAGGCGGTGCTCTTCGATGTTGTCGAGGGCGCCATCGAAATGGGTATCCCCTACCTGTCCGCCTATGCCTTCAGCACCGAGAACTGGAAGCGCTCACCAGCAGAAGTGCGTTTCCTGATGGGCTTCAACCGCGATGTCATCCATCGCCGACGCGGCGAGCTGGACGCCCTCGGGGTTCGGGTCCGTTGGGCCGGCCGGCGCCCGCGGCTGTGGCGCAGCGTCATCAAAGAACTGGAGGCCGCCGAGCAGCAGACTCGCAACAACACGACCTTGCAGCTGCAGTTCTGCGTGAACTACGGGGGCCGGGCCGAGATCGTGGATGCCGCGCGCGAGCTGGCAGCCGAGGCGGCGGCCGGTCGCATCGACCCCGCACACATCTCTGAGGCAAGTTTCCACCACCATCTCTATGAGCCGGAGATGCCGGACGTGGACCTTTTCGTGCGCAGTTCGGGTGAACAGCGCACCAGCAATTTCCTGGTCTGGCAAAGTGCCTATGCCGAACTCGTTTTCTCCGACAAGCTGTGGCCTGAGTGGGATCGCCGGGATCTGTGGGCAGCCGTCGAGGAGTATGTGCACCGCGACCGCCGGCTCGGCGGAGCCAAGGCCTGAGGCACCGCACATCAACACTGCCACTGGATTCGGCGGTCGCAGAAAAAGTACCCGCGACCGCCGACTCGGCGGAGCCAAGACATCGGGAAAGTTCTCCGCCGCCGGTGAAGTCAGACTCTGTTGATGGCGCTGACGGCAGCCTTCAGCGTGGCGGTGGTGATGTCGGGGTCGATTCCGGCGCCCCACAGCACCTGTGCTTCGTCTCCGTCACCCACCTCGCACTCCACATAGGCGGCTGCCTGGGCGTCACCGCCGGAGGTCAGTGCGTGCTCGCGGTAGTCCAGCACCCTCACCGGGATGCCGAGCTGGCCGAGCGCGTCGATGAAGGCCGACAGCGGGCCATTGCCCTCACCGGTGATTTCACTGCGCCGGCCCTTGTAGTCAACGGTCGCATTGATCAGCGAACTGCCCGCGCGCACATCAGTGGTGAACGCAACGAGGCCCAAGGGCTCGGTACGGTTCAGGTACTCCTGGCTGAACAGCTCCCACAGCATGACGCTGGACACTTCGCGACCCGTCCCGTCGGCGTGGCTCTGCACCGCATGGCTGAATTCCATCTGCAGGCGTCGCGGCAGCTCCAGATGATGGTCTGCCTTCATCAGGTAAGCCATACCGCCCTTGCCGGATTGGCTGTTGACCCTGATCACAGCCTCATAGCTGCGACCCACATCGGCGGGATCGATGGGCAGATAGGGGGCCTCCCAGGTCAGCTCATGCAGGCCCTTGCCCTCGTCCTTGGCGCGATTCTGGAGTACCTCCAGGCCCTTCTTGATGGCGTCCTGGTGGGAACCGGAGAAGGCGGTGTACACGAGGTCGCCGGAGTAGGGCTGGCGAGCCGGCACCGGCATTCCGGTGCAGTACTCGACCGTGCGGCGGATTCCGGCCATGTCCGAGAAGTCGATCTTCGGATCGATTCCCTGGGAGTACAGATTCATGCCCAGCGTCACCAGATCAACATTGCCGGTGCGCTCACCGTGGCCGAACAGGCAGCCTTCGACGCGCTGACCGCCGGCCATCATGCCGAGCTCGGTTGCTGCCACGGCGCATCCCCTGTCGTTGTGGCAGTGCATCGAGATGCACACGTGCTCGCGATTCTCGATGTGACGCCCGAAGTACTCGATCTGGTCGGCGTAGGTGTTCGGCGTGGACATCTCGACGGTGGCGGGCAGATTCAGGATGATCTCGCGGCCCTCACCCGGCTGCCACACCTTCATCACCGCATCGCACACCTCAATGGCGTAATCAGTAGGGGTTTGGGTGAAGATTTCGGGGCTGTACTCATAGCCGACGGGGGTGTCGGGCAGATACTTCTGGATGGCCTCCATCACCCACTGCGTGCCGCGCTGGGCCAAGTCGATGGTCTCCTCGGCGCTCAACCGGAAGACCACCCTGCGGAACAGTTCGGCCGTGGCGTTGTACATGTGGATGACGGCCTGTTTGGCACCGATCAGGGACTGGGCCGTGCGATCGATCAGGTCCTCACGTGCTTGGGTCAGCACGGAGATGACGACATCGTCGGGAATGGCATCCGGATCTTCGATCAGCGAGCGGACGAAGTCCCATTCGGTCTGGGATGCCGAGGGAAAGCCGACCTCGATCTCCTTGTAACCCATCTTCACCAGCAGATCGAACAGCTTGCGCTTGCGGGCGGGAGTCATCGGGTCGATGAGTGCCTGGTTACCATCGCGCAGGTCGGTGGACAGCCACCGCGGCGCCGCGGTGACCCGGGCATCGGGCCAGGTGCGATCCGGCAGGCGCAGCGGCTGGAAAGGCTGGTAGCGATCCACCCGCATCCCGCTGGACTGTTGCACAGGGCGTGCGATGGAACAGGTTTTCGGTGCAATGAAATCGATGGGGGTGAAAGTGGTCGTCATGAGAAGTCCTCAGCGGCAGATGGATGGTCCGATTCGATCCGGACGCCGGCACGAACAAACGCCGCAGCGAGGATTACCGGCTAATTGGAGCTGGCCTCACTGCGGCAGCCAAGGAGCAGGCTCGACAGGCCAGCGATGCACGCCACGTGTCTTACCGTAGCTCAAGGCCAACAGCGATGCCAACCCTCCGCGCGACTCCTGTGCATGACCCGCTGCCCTGCCTGCCCGCCATGGGGTGTCCACCCCTCGTCACGGGCTCCAATGGCACGGTCCACGCGGTTGGATGGCGCCATGAGGTTTCGCCATGCCCGCATGCTCGACCTTGTCAGCGGCCGGTGCAGCGAACCCCGCGATGTGATCGTGTGCGGCTCCCGCGTTCAGCGCAGCGGCATGCCCGCCGACCACGACTCCGCAGACGACGAGGTGATCGACCTCAAGGGCCGATTCATCATGCCTGGTCTGTGGGATGCCCATGTGCACACCGATCTGTGGGCCCAGAACCGCGCGCGCATCGACCTGTCCGGAGCCGACAGCATCGCCCAGGCCCTCAAGATCCTCGACTCCAGGGCCACTGCCGAGCCGGGCGATGAACCGCTGGTCGCAACCGGGGCGCGTCTGGGCTCGTGGCTGGATGCCGAGGACACCCATCGTCTGGACGCGCTGTGCCCTGGACGGGCCGTGGTGGTGTGCAGCCGCGATCTGCACTCGGTGTGGGTGAACGATGCCGTGTTGTGCGACCCCGAGTTCGCGAGGCGTGCTGATGGCGCATCGGCCGGGAGCCTGCTGCGCGAACAGGACGCCTTCGCCGTCGAACGGATCTATCTGGATGCTCCGGCCGGAACCATGGACCAGTGGGTGGACGCCGCTGCCCGGGCAGCTGCCCGCCGGGGTGTTGTGGGAATCGTCGACTTCCAGGACTCCCCCGACCGCGTGTCCACCTGGCGCAGGAGGATCTCGTCCTTCCGCCCATCGGTACGGGTGTCGGTGTCCTGCTGGCCCCATACCCTGCAAGAAGCCATCGAGGACAAGATGACCACGGGTTTCCCACTCGACGATCACGGCTGGCTCCTGGGGGGCCCGCTGAAGGTCATTCTCGACGGCTCGCTGTCCTCAGGCACCGCCTGGTGCACAAGGCCATACGCACATCCCGTGCCGGGGGTCGATCCCTTCGGCGAGGCACTGGTCAGCCCGGCCGAGCTGAGCCATCTGATGAGCCGCGCGGAGATGAACGGGCTGCACACATCCGTTCACGCCATCGGGGACGCGGCCATTGCCACGGCACTGGACTGCTTTGCGGAGACCGGAGCGCAGGGAGGCATCGAGCATGCCTGCCTGGCCACTGGTACCGAACTGGACCGGATGGCCGTGCTGGGTGTGCGGGCAAGCGTCCAACCAGCGCACCTCCTTGATGACCGGGAGCTCCTCGAGAGCCAATGCCCGGACCGCACCGGCGACGCCTTCGCCTTGCACTCGTGTCTGGCAGCCGGGGTGCGGATGTCCTTCGGCTCGGACGCACCGGTTGCACCGCTGGACCCCTGGCTGGCGATCTCGGCGGCCGTGCTGCGCGCCCGCCCCGGTGAACCGAGCTGGCATCCGGAGCAGCGTCTGGGCATCGGCGAGGCGATGCGGGCATCGACCGGCGGCATCGGGAAACTGGTGCCGGGCGGTCAGGCCGATTTGATCGTGCTCGACGAGAATCCGTTGACGCGCGATCCGCAGGAACTGGCCGGCACAGCTGTCCATCTGACGATGGCCGCCGGCCAGATCACCTGGTGGGCAGACGCTGAGTGATCCGCCGAACAGTCTGAGGCATGACCCAGAAGCGCGATCAGCAATGCTTCGCCATCGACAACTGAGCCCCCGGGGCAGGTGAACGATCAGCGGCGACCCGCATCCTTGACGAAGCCGACAAGGTCCTTCCTGATCTCGGGGGGCAGGCCCGCGAACAGCTCGTCCTGATCGCTCACGACGCGCCCGCTCAGATCATCCCAGCGACTGGCCGAAATCTCACCGCTGCGGATCCAGTACTGGCAGTGCTCCACACCGTCGACGCTCCAGCTGATCGTGCCCTGGCGGGTCAACTCGAAGCGTGACGGCTTGCCCAGCCCGGTCAGTTCGTCGATGGCGGTGCATTCCATCGGCAGATGATCCTTGTGGCCGGCAAGATAGCTGGCCACCGCGAATTGGGCCCAGCGGGGAATGCACTGCTCGCCCATTTCGGGCGTGCGGCCCCGTTCGATGAGCCGCCCGTCCACCAGATGGAAGCAGTGGGTCCAGGTGAAGGGATCGGCCCGGGCGCATTCAACCCGGGAATTCACCGTGGACAGGCGCCCTCCCACGGGGTAGACAGCCGACGAGATCACCGTGGTGGCGCCGATGCCATGAACCGATGCACCCACGGTGTTGCCGCGAGCATCGTCGATGCGCATGTAGACGACCTTGGTTCCCAAGGCTGTCCTGCGACTGAGCCGGAGCATTTCGCCCGCCTTTCCTGGTCACAAACCTAGCCGGTTGAGCTTCCTCGGGTCGCCCTGCCAATCCTTGAGGACCTTGACGCGCAGGTCGAGGTGCACGGGCACGCCGAGCAAGGCCTTGATCTGCTGTCGCGCCTGGGTGCCGATGCGCTTGATGCGTTCACCAGCCCTGCCCACCATGATGCCCTTCTGGGACTCCCGCTCCACGATGAGAGAGGCGAAAATGTCCAGCAGGGGACGATCAGCCGGACGGCCCTCCCGCAGGTGCATCTCCTGGACCTCTGCGGCGATCGAGTGCGGCAGCTCATCACGCACATCCTCCAGCGCCGCCTCGCGGATCAACTCGGCCACCAGCACCTCATCGGGTTCGTCGGTGGTCTCGCCGTCGGGGTAGAAGGCGGGGCCGGGAGGCATGAGGCCCAGCAGCACGTCTGCCACCTCGCCGACCTGCTCCCCGGTTACCGCCGAGCACGGCACGATGTCCTCGAATCGCACCCCCACCTCCTCCTGCACCGAAGCGATGCGGGTGAGGTGCTGCCCGATCCTCTCGTGGCTGACCAGATCGGTCTTGGTGGCCAGCGCCACCAGCGACGGGGTGCGGCGCAGTTCGGCCAACTGCTTGACCAGGTACAGATCGCCCGGACCAACGCTCTGGTTGCAGGCAAAGACCACAGCCACCACGTCCACCTCGGTCCAGGTTGCCCTGACCAGGTCGTTGAGTCGCTGCTGCAGCAACGAGCGGGGCTTGCTCAGCCCCGGCGTGTCGATGATGATCAGCTCGCCGTCGTCGCGATGCAGGATGCCGCGCACCGTGTGCCGTGTTGTCTGCGGCTTGTCACTGGTGATGGCGATCTTCTGCCCGACGAGCGCGTTCGTCAGGGTGGACTTGCCTGCATTGGGACGTCCCACGAAACAGGCGAACCCGCTGCGAAAATCGTCCGGCGTGCTCTGCTCAGTCATCCTCGTCCTCCTGCTCCTCATCGGCCGGCGCCTCGGGATGGTTCACCACGATGGTGTCGATCTGGTGTCGGCGCCCCGATGATTTCTCCGCACGCAGTTCGAGGCCTTCCCAGCTGACCGTCGAGCCGATGATCGGCACTCTGTTGAGCAGCTTCGCCATCAGCCCCCCGGCGGTCTCGACATCCTCGTCCTCAAGGTCCATTCCGAACAGATCGCCGAGATCATCCAGCGGCATCCGGGCCGAGATTCGCCAGGAGCCGTCGGGCAGCTGCTCGGCCAGGTCGGGTTCGGCGTCGTACTCGTCGGTGATCTCCCCCACGATCTCCTCGACCAGGTCCTCGATGGTCGCCAGCCCCGCGGTGCCCCCGAACTCGTCCACGACGACGACCATGTGATTGCGGGTGGCCTGCATCTCACGCAGCAGGTCGTCGACGGGCTTGGAGTCGGGGCAGAAGGCCGCCGGGCGCATCACCTGCTCCACGAGACGCGCATTGCCGCGGGCGGGATCATCGAAGACCTGCTTGACGAGATCCTTCAGGTAGACGACTCCGCGCACATCGTCCAGCTTGCCGGCGATCACGGGTATTCGACTGAAACCGGAGCGCAGTCCCAGCCTCATCGCCTGGCGCACCGACTTGTCCATCTCGATGAACACGATGTCGGTGCGCGGCACCATCACCTCACGCACCAGGGTGTCGCCCAATTCGAAGACCGAATGGATCATCTCGCGCTCGTCGTGCTCGATGACCTCGGCCTTCTCGGCCATGTCGACCATCTCGCGCAGCTCCGCCTCGGAGTTGAACGGGCCGTCGGCATAGCCGCGTCCGGGCGTCACGACATTGCCGATGGCGATGAGCCCGGTGGTGATCCATCCGATCGTGGTGTTGAGCATCGTGAGGGGACGTGCGGCGTGGAGGGCGACCTGCTCGGCGCGCTGGCGGCCCAGTGTGCGGGGCATGACGCCCCAGAAGATGAAGCTCACGAAAGTGAGTACTGCAATGGGCACCACGATGCGTTCCCAGGCCAGCGGCAGGGTGGTGAAGCAGACCAGCGAGACGAGTACTGCGGTGGCCATTTCACCGCAGGTGCGCACCAGCATCGCGGTGTTGATGGTGGGCGCGGGGTCGGCTTCGATCTGGGCGACCAGCCCCGCGCCGCGCACACCATCGTCGACCATTCGATCCGCGCGTGATCGCGAGACGGTCTGCAGCGCGGTCTCACCGGCAGCGAGAAGGCTCGCCCCCACCGTGAGGAGCACCGCGAAAGCGATGAACAGCCATTGCCATGTGGTCACCTGGGTGCGTCCACCTGTCTGATCGAGGCTTGGCCGATGTGGTCAGAAGTCATCGACCCGCGACCTTCTCGTGCTTCCAGTCGGAGATGATGCGGTCATTGAGACTGAACATCACTTCCCGTTCAGCAGGCTCTGCGTGATCATGCCCGAGAAGGTGCAGCAGGCCATGGATGAGCAGATACTCCATCTCCTCCTGGTTGCTGCGCCCATTGCCAGGCGCCTGGGCACTGGTGAAAGTGGGACAGATCACGATGTCGCCGAGCAGCCCGCGGGGTGGTTCCTCATGGTCGTCGGGCATGCGCAGCTCGTCCATCGGGAAACTCATCACATCGGTCGGGCCATCAAGGTCCAGGAAGCGCTTGTGATAGGCGGTCATGGCGTCCTCATCGACGAGCAGTATCGACAGATCGCTCTGGGGATGGATGCGCAGGCTGCCCAGGGCGAACAGGGCGAGGCGCACGAGTGCCTGGGTGTCGACCTGCTCACCCGACTCGTTGCTCACGTCAATCATGGGCGCCACCCTATAGCGGCACCCGGGCCGATCATGGCCGACGGCCTAACGTCGCCCGCCGGTGGGCCGCTGATGCGTGATGTCATAGCGGTCATAGGCGGCCACGATCCTGCCCACCAGACGGTGCCGCACGACGTCGTGGCTGGTCAGCTGGCAGAAGGCGATGTCGTCGAGGCCGTCGAGGATACCCTGCACCTGGCGCAGGCCACTGGGCTTGCCGCCGGGCAGATCCACCTGGGTGACGTCGCCGGTGACCACTATCTTGGAACCGAAACCGAGCCTGGTGAGGAACATCTTCATCTGTTCCGGGCTGGTGTTCTGGGCCTCGTCGAGCACGATGAAGGCGTCGTTGAGGGTGCGCCCACGCATATAGGCCAGCGGGGCAACCTCGATGACGCCGCTGGTGAGCAGTTTCGGCACTCGCTCGGGATCGATCATGTCGTGCAGGGCGTCATAGAGCGGACGCAGATAGGGATCGATCTTGTCGGCAAGAGTGCCCGGCAGGAAGCCGAGCCGCTCCCCCGCCTCAATGGCAGGGCGGGTGAGAATGATGCGGTTCACCTGCTTGGACTGCAGGGCGTGCACCGCCTTGGCCATCGCGAGATAGGTCTTGCCAGTGCCTGCCGGACCGACCCCGAAGGTGACGGTGTGCCGATCGATGGCGTCAACGTAGCGTTTCTGGTTGAGCGTCTTCGGGCGGATGGTACGGCCACGATTCGACAGGATGTTCTGGGTGAGCACCTCGGAGGGACGCACCCCAGGGTCTGCGGATTCCATCGCAATGACGCGTTCCACGGACTCGGAGGTGAGACCCTGGCCGGTACGCGCCACCGTGATGAGTTCTGTGAACACCCGCCAGGCCAATTCGACGTCGCTGGCACCGCCGGTGAGCGTGATCCTGTTGCCGCGCACCATGATCTCGGCGTCCAGCCGGGATTCGAGGACCCGCAGGAATTCATCACGCGGGCCCAGAACGGTCACCATGTCGATGGACGCCGGAACCGCAATGGTGCGGACGCCGTCTGGTTCGCCAGCCTCGGTGGGCTGCATGTTCGCTGTGCTCAGGACGTGTTCCCTGTCTGTGGTCGTGAGTGGATGTGTCATCGTGCCTGGTCGTCAACGTGATTCTTCAGCAGAGTGGCCCGGTGGATGCCGCCGGCATCGTGGCCAGTGCAATGGGCGCCTGTCCACCAGGCTTGCCGTGCCTCAACACTACCCGGCAACCGCTGAGGGCCCAGCTGCACGAGTGATCGTCGCAGGTGGGCCCTCAAGGATTCCGCAGGGTTGGGACTCAGAGGATCGCCACAGCCTCTTCGGCGGCGATCTGCGGGGTCTCGCCGACCTCGTCGAGATCGATCTCACTGGTTTCGCGCATCGTCACCAGCGCAATCAGCGTGAGGACGGCCATTGCCACCAGATAAAGACCCACAGAGCCTGGCCCGTAGCTGTGAGCCAGCCAGGCCGCGATGAACGGCGCCACGGCAGCACCCAGGATTGAGGACACGTTGTAGGAGATGGCAGATCCGGTGTAGCGCACATTCGTCGGGAAGAGCTCGGGCAGAGCTGCTGACTGGATGCCGAATGTGAGCCCCATCAGCGTCATGCCGATCAGCATGAAGACCATCATCCGGCCGAGATTCGCCTGGTCACCCGTCCCGATCCGGGCCGGGTCGAGGAAGAAGCCGAAGCTCAGGCCGAAGGCGACGATCGCCAGGGTCACCGTGATGAGGAAGCGCTTGCGCCCGAAGACATCACCCAGCCACCCCGAGAAGGGGATGGTGATGGCGAATGCGCAGATGGTGATCAGTTGCACGACCAGGAAGGAGTGGTAGTTGATGCCCAGCAGGCCGGCGGACTGCTTGCCGATCGCGTAGGACAGGATCCAGGTGGTCATCAGGTAGAACAGCGTGTATGTGGCGATCATGATGAAGGTGCCGCGGACCACTTCACGCCAGGAGGTGCGGAAGACCTCGATGACAGGGGCCTTCACCACTTTGCCCTGGGCCTTCGTGCGCTTGAACGCGGGCGTCTCGTCCAGCTTGAAGCGCACATACAGGCCCAGCGCAACGATGATCGCCGAGAACAGGAAGGGCAGCCGCCAGCCCCAGACCAGGAAGGTGTGATTGGTGGCGGCGGACGTCGAGTCGTAGTGCATCGTCATGGTCAGCGCCAGGAAGAAACCATTGGCGAACAGGAAGCCGATCGGGGCACCCAGCTGGGGCCACATCGAATCGAAACCGCGCTTGCCTGCCCGGGAGTTCTCACCGGCCAGCAAGGATGCACCCGACCATTCACCGCCCAGGCCCAGGCCCTGGCAGAAGCGCATCACTGCCAGCAGTGCAGGTGCGAACACACCGATCTGCACATAGGTCGGCAGGAAGCCGATCAGGACTGTGGCGATGCCCATGGTGAGCAGGGACGCCAGCAGTGTGGCCTTGCGCCCCGCCCGGTCCCCGAAGTGCCCGAAGATCACCGAGCCGAGCGGGCGGGCGATGAAGGCGACGCCGAAGGTGGCCAGCGAAGCGAGCAGTGCGCCGGTGTCGGAGGACGAGCGGAAGAAGAGCAACGGGAAGACAGAGATGGCTGCAGTGGCGTAGACGTAGAAGTCGTAAAACTCGATGGTGGTGCCCACCAGCGAGGAAACGATGATGCGACCCTTGCCCTGTGTGCCTGATGCAGGTCCTTCGGTGGAAGGCCCCACAGTGTCGATCGATTGCGGGATGGTCTTGGTGTTCACACGCAAGAGAGTACGTTACGGTCTCATTTCATGAGACGTCTTGTTTCCACATGTGAGACACAGATGCCAATTTCCCCTGTCGTCGAAAACCAGTAGCGCGAGCCACCGGCTGCGATGGTGGCAGGCACGACCTCCCCGGATGCTCCGGAGAACACCCTCCCCTCAGTCCACCAGCCGCGTCAGTCCTCGAGGCTGACCGGCGGTTTCTGCTCAGGAAGCTCAACCTCGTCGGCCTGCTCGGTCTTCTGGACCTCTTCGGCGGGATCATCGTCGTCATCCTCGATGACATGCATGGCAGCCTCCTCGGCACTCGCGGCGCCGCCGGAGATTCCCACGTCATGGGCCAGCGACTGGGCCTCGTTGTCCTCCCCCCCCGGGCCGACTCCGGTGGCCACCAGACGTCCGGCACGGCGGCTGCCGACCTGGCGCTTCTCGTTGTTCGGATTCCACGGAATGACGGGGCCATCGTGATTCGGCTCCGGCTCCTCCTGAGGAATCCGCTGCTCGATCGTCTCCTGGCGGGCCATCTCGGCCGGGGTGTTGCCGAAGCCCTGGGCAGGCGACCAGTGATCGGGGGCCACATAGCCCTCATCGAGCGGATCTGCCACACCGCGATCGATCAGCGAATCCCCCTGGCTGAGCTGGGCGAGCTGATCATTGTCCTCGTCATTGAGGGGAGTCACCTCATCGTCGATCTCTTCCATGACACGATCTTGCCACCGCTACGCCTGATGATCACGGGCCTGACGGGGATTGTTCCCGATTGACCGGACTCAGTTGCGATCTGCGATCAATCCGTGGTGGTGCGAGCCGCGTAGAAGCGGCCGAGGAATTCGTCTCTGTAGGCTCCGAAGTCTCCGGACCCCATGGCGTGACGGATGTTGTCGACCAGGCGGATGGTGAATCGCTCGTTGTGGATGGTGGCCAGCACCTTCGCCAGAATCTCCTTGGCGCGGAACAGGTGGTGCAGGTAAGCCCTGGTGTAGTGCTGGCAGGTGTAGCAGTCGCAGCTCTCCTCGAGCGGTCCGAAGGCCCTGCGATTGGCTGCCGTCGTCACGTTGTACCGGCCATCGGCGGTGTAGATCGCGGCATTGCGGCCCACCCGGCTCGGGTTGACGCAGTCGAAGGTGTCGGCGCCGGCCGCGCAGGCCGCGAAGAGGTCGTCCGGTTCGCTGATTCCCAGCAGGTGACGCGGCTTGTCAGCGGGCAGTTCCTCGGCGCACCAGCCGACGATCTCGCCCAGCCGCTGCTTCTCGATGGCGCCTCCGATGCCATAGCCGTCGAAGCTCTCTGGCTCGTGGCCGGGAAGCACGGCACGGCAGGCCAGCAGGCCGCGGCAGGCGGCTCGGCGCAGGTCCTCGAACTGAGCGCCCTGCACCACGCCGTAGAGCGCCTGGTACGGATGATGGGCCCTGGTCTGGGTGATCCGGGCGTGCTCGTCGAGGCAGCGTTGCGCCCAGCGACGGGTGCGTTCGACCGAATCCTCCTGGTAGTGACGGGTGTTCATCAGCGTGGTGAGTTCGTCGAAGGCGAACATGATGTCGGCGCCGAGATGGTGCTGCACCTGCATGCTCACCTCCGGGGTGAAGCGGTGCCTGGATCCGTCCAGGGGGCTTTTGAAGGTGACGCCGTCGTCGTCCACCACAGCATTTCGTTTCGCACCGGGCGCGATGATGTCGTCGTTCTCCAGCCCCTTCACGTCCATGGCGAGCACCTTCTTGAAGCCCACCCCGAGGCTCATCACCTGGAATCCGCCGGAGTCGGTGAAACTCGGGCCTGGCCAGTTCATGAAGGCACCCAGGCCGCCTGCTGCGTCCACGATGTCCGGCCCGGGTTGCAGGTAGAGGTGGAAGGCATTGGCCAGTACCGCCTGCCCGCCGCAGGCGGCGACCTGTTCGGGCAGCATGGCCTTGACATCGGCCTTGGTGCCCACCACGACGAATGCCGGCGTGTGGATGGCGCCATGGGGTGTCGTGATGGTTCCGGTGCGCCCCAGGCCATTGGGCAGTGTGTGGTCGACGCGGAACGAGAAGTCGGACGGTGAAGCAGCGGGCATGGCCCTATCAGCTCAGAAAACCACCGGTCTTGCAAGGTGACAGGGTTCCACCGGCGAGGCGGCCACATTCCTTGTGCTCCACCGGCGGCATCGCCCGCACGGCGACGACCCACGGTGACCGCCAGGGGGAGCCGCCCATTCACGAGTGTGCGTGCATCGATCTGCTGGTCCGTATGGCTGCGGGCGCTATCTTGTGCAGTGTGCGCACGCCCTTCCTCGCCACAGATCTCGAAGTCCTGACTGTCACACCCACCAGCGTGGTGATCAGCTGGATCACGCGAGCAGCTCGTCGTGGCACCGCGTTGCCACACCCGGTTCCGGCCAGCACGCAGCTGTGGCTGGGGCCCACCAGACTGGACGCGCGCATCGTGCACGACGACCCGATGCCGCGGGTCTTCCACCAGGTGGAGATCAAGGGGTTGGAGCCAGGGCGTGAGTACCATTTCCGGGCCGCCTCAGACGGGATCGCCGCGGTGCCGAGCCTGCGCGTCACCAAGGGACCATCCAGCCCCGAGCACGTCGGCCGATTCGTCACCCTCACCCCGCCGCCCGGGCGCTACATCACCACCATTGCGCTGGCCAATGACATGCATATCGGCGAGGACCGCCAGGGCATCGTGCTGGGGCCGCTGCCCACCTCGATCCCCCAGGCGAAGACGCTGCCCAACTATCCCGAGATCATGTTCACCGCGATGATGCGCGAACTGGACGCCCGGCACGGGCATCCCTTTTTGGCGCTGGGCGGCGACATCACGAACCGCGGCACCGAGGAGCAGGCGGCCACCGCGCGCAGGCTGGTCGACCAGTACGGCGTCCAGAGCACTGACTGGCTTGCGGTGCGCGGCAATCACGACAGGCCACCGCGTGGCGATACGGACCCCTTCGGCGAACACTTCGTCGGCTTCCAGCAGATGGTCCAGGCGTCCACACCGAGCGGCCTGCGCATTGTCGGCATCGACACCACCCACGGTTCGGGGGGCGGATCGGTGCTGCCCGAGCAGTTCGAGACGATCGAGGCCACCCTCCAGGACGATCCCGACCGCCCGACGATTGTCACCAGTCATCATCCCGTCACCCGGGATGCCTCGCTCAGCTCACCGGGCGGGCCGCAATTCATGCTGCGCCGCCAGGACCAGATCAGGCTGCAACGCCTGGAACGGGCGGCATCGGGGGTCTTCCTGCACCACACCGGGCACACCCATCGAATGCGCCGCGGAAAACCGGATGTGCAGGGACCGCACACCGAATACTTCGAGAACGCCGCCTGCGCGTCCTATCCGGCCGGCTATGCGCTCGTGCACCTGTACACCGGCGGTTATCTGCTCAACTTCTGGCGCACGTCCACCAAGCAGGCACTGGACTGGGACTTCCGCTCCCGCTGGCAGACGCTGGGCCTCGCGGTGCAGCTGATGCTCGGCACGACCAATGACCGCAATCACGTCGTGCTCAAGGACCTTTCCGGTCTGGAACCGGGACAACGGGAGATTCCCGAGGAGCTGCGCGTCTGAGACGCATCATGTGCGCCGTGCAGGGCGGTCACCGTCCAGGTCCGGCGCCCTGCACAGTTTCGCGCCATCACCGCACGGGCAGTCACATTGCCGCCTCGTGGCCCCGGACTCCGGGTGGCGACGGGGACTACGGACGCAACGCCCGCAGCTGGGAAATGGCGACGACCCCCGCGGTCGAGGTGCGCAGCACCGCATCGCTCACCCGCACGATGCGGGAACCAGCGGCTTTGAAGGCCTCGAGTTCCGCGGGACTGATGCCGCCCTCCGGCCCGACCACCACGACGCATTCGCCTGCTGACGGGATGGGCACCTCACGCAGCTCCTGGGTGGCGTCCTCGTGGAGAACCAGCGCCAGATCTGCCGCGGCCAGGCGCGAGCAGACATCCTCGGTACTCACGTAACCGACATCGGGAATGCGCAACCGGCGACTCTGTTTGGTGGCCGCGAGTGCCGTCGCCCGCCACTTCGCCAGTCCCTTGTCAGTCTTGGTGTCCCAGCGCACGACGGAGCGCGAGGCCTGCCAGGCAAGGATCTCTGCGGCACCCATCTCGGTGAGCACCTCGATGGCGATAGCGGACCGCTCGCCCTTGGCCAGCGCCTGGACCGCCACGATCTGCAGAGGCTCCGCGGGCTGTTCGATCAGCTCGCCGACCCGCACCGTGATGGAGGACTTGGTGACCTGCGTCACCTCGCCGCGCACACCTGATCCGGCACCGTCGCTGAGCAGCACCGACTCACCTGCCCGCATCCGCTTCGCAGCGGCCGCATGGCGTCCTTCATCGCCACTGACCACCACCTCGCTGCCGGGCACAGCTGCGGACAGCTGGGCGAGGAACAGCGCGTCGGTCATCCGGTGAATGCCTTGCGCAGCTTCTCGAAGAAGCCCTTGTCCTCGGCCCTGGTGCGGGCGATGTCATCGCCCGTCTCGCCACGCGCCTCAGCCAGCTGGCCGATGATTTCGCGCTGCTGGTCGTCCAGCTTCGTGGGGGTCGAAACCACCAGCGTGACGCCCAGGTCCCCGCGCTGCGTGCCATCACGCGAGCGCAGCTTCGGCACACCGCGACCCTTGATGGCCAGACGGGTGCCGGACTGGGTTCCTGCCGGAATGTCGAGGCTGACCACGGACTGCTCCGGCGTGGTGCCCTCGAGCTCGGCCTCCAGGGTGGTGATCGGAATGGTGCAGCCCAGCGCCGCTGCGGTCATCGGGATGGTGACTGCCATTTCAAGGTTGTCGCCCTCGCGACGGAAGACCTCGTGCTCGTGCACCGTCACTTCGACGTAGAGATCGCCCGCCGGGCCTCCACCGGGCCCGACCTCGCCCTGACCGCTGAGGTGGATGCGGTTACCGGAACTGACTCCGGCAGGAACCTTCACCGAGATGTCGCGACGGGTGCGCACGCGGCCCTCGCCGCTGCACTCGGGGCAGGGATGCTCGATGACGGTGCCGTAGCCCTGGCAGTTGGGGCACGGCGAGGTGGAGCGGATGTCGCCCAGGAAGGAACGCTGGATCTGAGTGACGGTGCCCGAGCCCTGGCATCGGGGACAGGTGACAGGCTTCTCGCCATTGGCCGAACCTGAGCCCTGGCAGGCCGGGCACGCCACGTAGGTGTCCAGTGTGCATGCCATCGTGGTGCCGAATGCGGCCTGGGCAAGACTCAGCTCCATGCCCACCAACTGGTCGGAGCCCTGACGCACCCGCGACCTCGGGCCGCGCCCGCCGCCGGCATTGCCGAACATCGCGCCCAGCAGGTCGCCGACGTCGAAGCCCATGGAGCCGCCACCACCCTGGGTGAAGCCGCTGAATCCGCCCATCCCGCCGAAGGGATCGAAACCGCCGGCTCCGCCACCGGCGTGCATCGGGTCACCACCGCGATCGAAGACGGCCTTCTTCTGCGGGTCGGACAGCACCTCGTAGGCCTCGTTGACCTGCTTGAACTTGTCCTCGGCGTCAGGATCATCGGTGACATCGGGGTGGACCTGCATGGCCTTCTTGCGATAGGCCTTCTTGATCTGCTCGGGAGTCGCGTCACGGCCGATGCCGAGAACCGCGTAATAATCGGTACTCATCAGTGGATGGAATCAACCTTCTGCCAGGAACTGGCCGACATAGCGGGCGACGGCACGCACCGCGGCCATCGTGGATGGATAGTCCATGCGGGTGGGCCCCACGACGCCGAGACTGGCGGTGGAGTCGTGGGGACCATAGATACTGGCCACAACAGAGGTGGTCTGCAAGGGAGTGTAGGGATTCTCCTGGCCGATCCGCACGGCCACGTCACCCGGATGGTCGGAGGCAGCCTCGCCGAGCAAGCGCAACAGCACCATCTGCTCCTCCAACGCCTCCAGCACCGGTTTCACGGTGGTCTCGAATTCGGCCCCGAAACGCGTCAGATTCGGCACGCCGCCGACCTCGACACGCGGAGACTCCTCGGCGGTCAGGATACCCAGCACCGAAGCCAGCACCTCCGAGGTGAGGGCGGGCGCCGGATCGTGATCCAACCCCCGGAGCGCCTCCTGGGCGGCAGCGATGGTCTGACCGTCCACCGCTGCATTGACCCTGTTCCGCAGTGCCAGCAGTTCTCCGCTGGTGGACAACGGAATTCTCAGTGCCCGCTGATGCACCGTGCCGGCCGATGTGATGACGATCACCACGAGTTCTTCGTCCTCCAGGCCCACCAGCTCGACGTGCCTGACCCTCACCGAGCTGGCGGAGGGGTACTGCACGATGGCCACCTGATGGGTGACGAGCGCGAGCAGCCGCACCGTGCGGCGCACCACATCGTCCAGATCGACCGAGCCCCGCAGGAAGGTGGACATCGCACGCCGCTCCGCCAGCGACAGCGGTTTCACCTGCGCGATCCGGTCCACGAACAGGCGATATCCCTTGTCGGTGGGAATCCGCCCGGCGGAGGTGTGCGGCTGGGTGAGATAGCCCTCTTCTTCGAGGGCGGCCATGTCATTGCGCACGGTGGCGGGAGAGACATCGAGATGGTGTCGCTCGACGAGTGCTTTGGAGCCCACCGGCTCCCTGCTGGACACGTAGTCGGTGACGATGGCCCGCAGCACGTCCAGCCTGCGATCATCGACCATCGTTCATCCCTCCATTTCCGCGCGTCCGGTTGTGCGCTGCTGCGCCGGTCACCGGCCTGGGCCCGCAAGAGCCACCATGTTTAGCACTCGGATCGAGCGAGTGCCAGCATACCCTTGTCCGGCCGGTGGATTCGGATGGTTCAGCCCTGCACCGGTTCAGCCTGCGCCGGTTCAGCCCTGCCAGGGCCACAGGGCCGCCAGCTGCTCACCTGCCCCGGCATCGCGGCAGGCGAGGATGGCGCTGCGCCCGCTACCGGGACGGTAGAGCCGCCCGTCGGCGTGCACGATGTCACCGCCGAGCTCCTGCAACATGAGTTGACCCGGCAGGTGATCCCAAGGCTTGGGAAAGCGGAAGACGATGAAGTCGATGGCTCCGGTGACGACATTCGGGTAGTCGATGCCCGCCGACCTTGTGGACTTCACCACGGGCGCGAGCCTGCCACCTGCGTCGATCCCGCGCCAAGGAGGAAAGGAGCTGGCACCGAGCGGTGGTTGTTGCAGGGGAAGCGGGCGCAGGCGGACACCATTGCAGAACACCCCGCAACCGTGCTCGGCCGAGAAACCCAGTCCGAAACGCGGTTGCCAGATCCAGCTGGCCGCGAGCTGTGCGCCACGCAATTCGGCGACCATCACCGCGAAGTTCTCGCTGCCCCGCACGAAGTTGTTGGTGCCATCCAGTGGGTCCACCACGAAGCAGTGCTCTGCCTCTCCGACGGCACCCAGCCGGGTCGGGTCGGCGAAGCAGGCCTCCTCCCCCACCACCACGGCCTCCGGATTCGCGGCCAGCAGAGCGACCGACAACGCTTCCTCGGCCTGGCGGTCGGCGATGGTCACGAAGTCGCCAGGGGTCTTGGACTGAATTTCGTTGTCGGTGAGCGCCTGGAATCGAGGTTCGATGAACTCCGAGCTCACCTGTTTGAGCAGGTCCATCATGTCCAGGGACGACATCTGCTCACCTGCCTTCCGGGCAGAGCGGATCTGCTCGTCTGGGCATTGAGCATCGGATCTACCCACCGAACTCACGCCAACTCCTGAACATGGTCCTGGGTCACGAAGTCGATGAGCCGCTCCACCTGGCGAACGAAATCGATGTCGAGATCGCGGTAGGTCCTCACCCGAGCCAGCATCGCCTGCCAGGCCTTTCCGACATCGGCCTGGTCGATCTGCTCGTAGCTCTTGCCGCGGGGCAGTCCGAGCGCGGCCAGGGTTCCCTTCTTGAAGTCCCGATCCATGGGCACCTGCGGCCAGGCCTTGAATCCCAGCACCTGGGGTTTGATGACCTGCCACACGTCGATGAATCGGTGGCCCACGATGAGCACATGATCCCCGTGGCCGGCGTGGTTCACCTGTGCCGCGATACGGGATTCCTTGGTCCGCGCAACCAGGTGGTCGATGAGCACTCCCAGCCGGTGGCCGGGGCCGGGCTGGAACTCCGCCACGATGCCGAGCAGGTCGTCCATGCCACCCATGTACTCCACGACCACGCCGACATGGCGCAGGTCGTCACCCCAGATGCGTTCCACGAGTTCGGCGTCGTGGCGCCCCTCGACGTAGATGCGGCTGGCCAGTGCTGTCCTGGCGGGTTCGGTGGGCCCCCCGCGAGATCCGGATGCCGTGTAGCGCGGCGTACTGCTGCCAGCTTTCAGTGGGATGCGCAGTGCCACTGGCCGGCCCTCGACGAGGTAGCCGTATCCACCCACCGGGAAGCTGCGGCGCCGCCCGGTGCGGTCTTCCAGCAGCACCATGCCGTTCTCCCAGCCCACCACTTCGCCGCAGTAGCCATCGGGGCCCACTTCGACGACGAGTCCCCTGCTCAGCGCCAGATCGGCGGTCTTGGGTTTACCGGCATGACGCCAGTCCCCCGCCAGCACGTCGTGTCCATAGCGATCCGCTGGGCTCATGGCTCCAAGCCTAATGGGAGCCCGATCAGCCGGATTCGCTCGTTCATCCGACGAGGCCGCGACGAACCGGGCCTCACCTGCTCAGAAGGTCGATGTGTCGATGACATAGCGGTAGCGCACCTTCGAGGCCACCACCTTGTCGTAGGCAGCGGTGATGTCCTCGCCCCCGATCACCTCCACGATGGGGGCGATGTCGTGATCGGCGCAGAAGTCGAGCATCTCCTGTGTTTCGGCGATACCGCCGATCAGCGATCCGGCGAGAATCCTCGCGCCGTGGGTGAGGCCACTCATGTGCAGGGTCGAGGCATGCTCGGGAAGGCCGACGTCGACGAGCACACCGCCGACGGTGAGCATCCCGATGATCGGATCCAGATCGGTGCTGCCCGAGACGGTGGTGAGGATGAGATCGAAACTGCCGCGCAGCGCGGATGCAGTACCCGGCTCACTCATGGCGTAGTAGTGGCTGGCGCCCAGGCGCAGTCCGTCGTCCTGCTTGGCAAGGGTGCGGCTGATCACCGAGACCTCCGCCCCCATCGCTGCGGCGATCTGCACCGCCACGTGGCCCAGCCCGCCCAGCCCGACGATGGCCACCTTCTTCCCGGGACCTGCACCCCAGTGATGCAGGGGTGAATAGGTGGTGATGCCGGCGCACATCAGTGGCGCCGCAGCACTGAAGTCGATGGCCTCAGGAATGTGCAACCCAAAATCCTGGTCCACGGTGAAGGCCTTGGCATACCCGCCGGCTGTGGGTGCGCCATTCCGATCGGGACCGTAGGTCCACAGCGTGCCCCCGGGGCCGTCGCAGAACTGTTCCGTGCCGTCCTTGCAGTAGCCGCAGACGCGGCAGGAGTCGACCATGCAACCCACGCCGATCTTGTCGCCGACAGCGAATTTGGTCACCTGACTACCGATCTTGGTGACAATCCCGGCGATCTCGTGTCCGGGCACCAGGGGATACGTGGCCTGGCGCCATTCACTGCGTGCGGTGTGGATGTCGGAGTGGCAGATCCCGGCATACTTCACGTCGAAGAGCACTTCGGTGGGCCCGGGCTCCCGCACCGTGATGGTCAATGGATGAAAATGCGTGGTCTCGTCGTCGCATGCGTAAGCGGTGACCTGTGGCATCAGAACTCCCCTGTTCAGTGAACGAGTCTGTTCGGCAGACGTGCCGATCCTATCCGCGCCATGAGTTCTCGGCGGCTGCGCCGATGCCGCGCACATCGCCCGTGTGCCATATCTCGGACTGTGTGCATTAGCACTGATTCACGCTGTGAGCGAGATCAGAATTTCAACTCGAGATGAAAGTCATTTGTGGTTGTCAGTGAGCAATGATGATTCGTATGACTGTGTCCGCCACACACACCGGATCTCTCGTCGAGATCCGAGATGTGCACAAGTTCTTCGGTGACTTCGAAGCTTTGCGCGGCGTGGATCTCGATATCGCCACGGGCGAGAAGGTTGCATTGCTGGGCGCCTCGGGTTCGGGCAAGTCCACCCTGTGCCGCTGCATCAATCGTCTGGAGACGATCGCGTCCGGCTCGATCAGGATCGAGGGCATCGAACTTCCCCAGGAGGGCAGGGCGCTGGCTCGCCTGCGGGCCGACGTCGGCATGGTCTTCCAGTCGTTCAATCTGTTCCCGAACTACACGGCGCTGCAAAACATCACGCTCGCACCCACGCATGTGCGCCGTCAGCCCAAGGCCGCTGCGAAGAAGGAGGCCATGAGCCTGCTGGAACGCGTGGGCCTGGCCGAGAAGGCAGACTCCTACCCCGGAGAACTGTCAGGCGGCCAGCAGCAGCGCGTCGCCATCGCGAGGTCACTGGCGATGCACCCCAAGATCATGCTCTTCGACGAGCCCACCTCGGCGCTGGATCCCGAAATGATCACCGAGGTGCTGGATGTGATGGCCGAACTGGCCGAGGGCGGCATGACGATGCTGGTGGTCACCCACGAGATGGGATTCGCCCGCCATGTCTGCGACCGGGTCTGCTTCATGGACGCCGGCCAGATTCTGGAAGAGTCCACGCCCCAGGACTTCTTCGAGAATCCCCGCACCGAACGCGCCAAGGACTTCCTCTCCAAGATCCTCAGCCACTGATTTTCAGTACCTTCCACACACCGCATCACCCCTCGGAAAGGAAAACAATGAGCATCACCTTCTCCCGACGCGGCCTGCTGGGGCTGACTGGCGCTGCTGGCGCCGCCGCTCTGCTCTCAGCCTGCTCGGGCAACAACTCCAGCCTGCCTGAGTCAACGCCGACGAACTCCACCGGCAGGCAGCCCTTCACCCTCGACCAGTACGACGCGCTGATCAAGTCCGGCCCGGTGGCCGATGCCTCCACCGTGTCGGGCAATTCCTGGGCCCAGGCGATCAAGAACCATGGCGTGCTCAAGCGCGGCGGCACCGACACCGGCGCCATCTTCAGCCTGAGGGATCCGGTGACCAATCGCGTGAAGGGCTTCGACGCTGGTATTGCCGATCTGCTGGCGCACTACATCCTCGGCGGCACCGATGTCTCCAAGCTCACCGAGCTGTCGCAGACCACCGTCGACACCCGCGAGACGATGATCCAGAACGGCACCGTCGACGTCGTCGTCGCGACCTATTCGATCACCCCTGCACGCGCCCAGAAAGTCGCCTTCGCCGGGCCATATTTCATCTCCGGAACCTCGATCCAGGTGAAGAAGGACAACACCTCGATCAACTCATACAACGACCTGAATTCTGAGGACAAGAAGGTCACCACGGAGACGAACTCGACCGCCATCCCGGCGATCGCCAAGTTCATGCCGAAGGCGCAGACCGTGCTGTTCACCGAGAACGATGCCTGCGTTGCAGCGCTTCGACAGGGCAGGGCGGACGCCTACGTGCTCGACCAGTCGATCCTGCTGTCCAACGCGGTCAGCTATGACGATCTCAAAGTCGTGGGCGAGCCCTTCACCACCGACCCCTATGGCATCGGTGTCACCAATTCCGATGCCGGCGCGAAGACCTTCGTCAACGATTTCCTGGAGAAGATCTTCAGCGACAGCACCTGGAAGAAGCTCTACGACGGCACGGTCGGCCCGTATGTTGCCGGTGAGGCACCCACCCCGCCGAAGATCGGCTCGGTCGAGGGATCCTGACCGGGGCACGGAGATAGCGGAGAGGCGAAGGCCCGGAAACCGGCAAGAAGGAGCGACATGGAGATCATCAAGGACAATTCTGCTGTCCTGCTGAATGGGCTGCTCACCACAGTGCTGCTCACGGTGATCGGCTATGTCGGGGCCGTCATCGTCGGAACCCTGATGGCGATCTTCCGGGTCTCGCCGATCCCGCCGCTGCGCGCGGTGGGCACCGTCTATGTGGAGTTCTTCCGCAATGTGCCGCTGCTCAGCCTGCTCATCCTGGTCACCTTCGGGCTGCCAGACGCAGGCCTCCTGCTTCCGCTGTTCTGGTGCGGGGCGCTCAGTCTCGTCCTGTCCGGCTCAGCCTTCGTCTGCGAGGCGGTGCGCTCGGGGATCAACACGGTCTCGATCGGGCAGTCCGAGGCATCCCGGGCGTTGGGCATGGGCTTCCGGCAACAGCTTCGGCTGGTGATCCTGCCACAGGCCTTCGCCAGCATGGTGCAGCCGCTGGTCAATGTCTTCATCGGCACGATCATCGGGTCGTCACTGTGCTCGGCAGTGGGAATCGCCGAGCTCACCAATGTGACCCAGCAGCTCAACATCAGGTACGCCGAGGCCATTCTTCTCTTCCTTGTCTCCGGCGTCGCCTATCTCGTGATGGCACTCGGCTCCGGCGCTCTTGGTGGCGTCATTGAACGACGAGTCGCACGAGCATCGCACCAGAGAGGAGGGGCACGGGCATGAGTGACAAGTCCCAGCGAATCCTCTTCGACGAGCCAGGCCCCAGAGGGCGCCGGCTGATCGTCGCCACCACCGTCATCGTTGCGCTGGTCATCATTGCGGTGATCTGGCTGGCACTGGGCCAGCTGAACGCCAACAACCAGCTGGATTCCCGCAAGTGGCTGTTCTTCACCCAGCCCGGCTTCAGCAACTATCTGGCCTGGGGTGTCATCGGCACCTTCCAGGCCACCATCGTCGCCGCCATTTTCTCGTTCCCCTTCGCACTGCTGCTGGCGCTCGGACGGCTGTCGGACAATCGCATCCTGCACACCATCTGCACGGGCTGGATCGAGTTCTTCCGAGCCATCCCGATGCTGCTGGTGGTCTATGCCTTCCTGCTGGCGCTGCCCACCTATGGGCTGAACTTCGACGTCTACTGGAAGCTCGTCATCCCCATGATCCTGGTGAATTCCGCGTCCACAGCGGAGGTCTTCCGGTCTGGCATCCTGGCGGTGTCCAAGGGCCAGACCGAGGCCGCGCAATCACTGGGCATGCAGTCGTCGATGACGATGCGGCTCGTGGTGCTGCCCCAGGCCTTGCGGCTGGTGCTGCCGAATCTGCTCACCCAGCTGGTGTCGCTGCTCAAGGACTCCACTCTGGGCTATGTGGTGAGTTTCACCGAACTCATGCGGCGCGGCCAGCTGCTCACCAGCTACACGCACTACCTGCTGCAGACCTATACGATCATTGCCCTCATCTATGTGCTGATGAACTACGGCCTCACCCAATTGGCAAAGTACTTGGAGTCGCGCAGCAACCGCAAGTCCGCCGGCAAGAAGACGGCGAAGAACTCGCTGGCCGTGGCCGGGATGGCCTGAGCAGCAACTCAGGTAGGCGCTACGGCGGCCCCGTCAGGCCAGCACGTCGCGTGTCACCGCGTCGGCAAGCAGCCTGCCGCGCAGAGTGAGCCTGGCACGGTCCTCCTGCAGGACGACGAGCCCACGGGCTACCTGCTCGCGCATCCGGCGGGTCTCGCCCCTGTCGAGTTCTGACATCGGGAGGCCATCCCGCAGCCGCAGCCCCAGCAGCAGACGTTCTTCGTGCTGGGTCGGGCCGTCGAGAATTTCGTGACCCTCCACGGGGAGCCGGCCTTCTCCCAGCATCTGGGCATAGTGCCCCGGATGCTTGACATTCCACCAGCGCACACCGTCCAGGTGGCTGTGTGCGCCGGGGCCGATGCCCCACCAGTCGTCGCTGTGCCAGTAAGCCAGGTTGTGCCCGGCTTCGTGGCCAGGACGTGCCCAGTTGCTGATCTCGTAGTTCTCCAGCCCTGCACCGGCGAGCACCTGCTCAGCCAGCAGATACTTGTCGGCCTGGTCGTCCTCGTCAGGAGCTTCCAGCTCACCGCGAGCGATCCTGCGTGCCATCGGGGTGCCCTCTTCGACGATGAGCGAGTAGGCGCTGACATGCTCGGGATCCACTGCCAGGGCCGCGTCGAGGGTCGCCCGCCAGCTGGTGAGGGTTTCCCCGGGCGTGCCGTAGATGAGATCCAGGGAGACATCGCGCCAGCCGGCTTGGTGCGCCCACCGGGCCACCTGCAGCGCCCTGCCCGGGCTGTGACGCCGCTCCAAGATGGTGAGCACACTCTCGTCGGCGGACTGCATGCCCAGGCTCAGCCGGGTGAAACCGGAAGCCAGCAGGCCATCGAGCCGTGCCGGCGTGAGAGTCTCCGGATTGGCCTCCAGAGTCACCTCGGCGCCGGGCCCAAGGCCAAAATGGTCGTGCAACGAGCCCAGCAGCGTTGCCAGCTGGGTGTCGGTAGCCATGGTCGGAGTGCCGCCTCCGAAGAAGACGGTGCTCAACGGCGGTGCCTGCGGGCCGAGCGCCGCAGCAGCCAGATCGATCTCGGCCAGTGCGGCAGCCGTGTAGTCCCCGACGCCCATGGGCTGAAGCTGCGCGGGCGTGTAGGTGTTGAAGTCGCAGTATCCGCAGCGCACAGCGCAGTAGGGCACGTGGACATAGAAGCCGAGTCGGCGGTCAGGGTGCGCCACGAGCCTGTCCGCCGGCGGGCATGCCTCTCCACTCTCGGGAGCAGTGCCTGCCGGTGAATTGCCGCTGGCCAACGCCATGTCGTCGCTCAAAGATGTCCGATGCGGGGAGCCAAGTGCCGTCAGGCCTTGTCGGTCTTCTCGGTGGTCGCCAGCGCAGCCACGAAGGCCTCCTGGGGCACTTCGACGTGGCCGACCATCTTCATCTTCTTCTTGCCCTGCTTCTGCTTCTCCAGCAGTTTGCGCTTGCGCGAGATGTCGCCGCCGTAGCACTTGGCGAGCACGTCCTTGCGGACCGCCCTGATCGTCTCACGGGAGATGATCCTGGCCCCGATTGCGGCCTGGATCGGCACCTCGAACTGCTGGCGCGGGATGAGTTTGCGCAGTCGCGAGGTCATCTCGACGCCGTAGGTGAAGGACTTCTCGCGGTGCACGATGGCGCTGAAGGCGTCCACCGGCTCACCGTTCAGCAGGATGTCCACCTTGACCATGTCGCTCGGCTGCTCGCCGTCGGGCTCGTAGTCCAGCGAGGCGTATCCCTTGGTGCGGGACTTGAGGGCGTCGAAGAAGTCGAAGACGATCTCACCGAGCGGCAGCCGGTAGCGCATTTCGACGCGGTCCTCGCCGAGGTAGTCCATGCCGAGCTGCTCCCCGCGGCGTGCCTGGCACAGTTCCATCACTGCTCCGATGAATTCCGCCGGGCACAGGATGTTGATCCGCACCATCGGCTCGTAAACTGCGGCGATCTTGCCCTCGGGGAACTCCGACGGGTTGGTGACCCAGTGCTCGGACTTGTCCTCCATGACGACGCGGTAGTTCACGCTCGGCGCGGTACTGATCAGATCGAGCCCGAATTCACGCTCCAGGCGCTCCTGGACGATCTCCATGTGCAGCAGGCCGAGGAAGCCGATCCGGAAGCCGAAGCCCAACGCACCGGAGGTTTCCGGCTCATAGACCAGGGCCGCGTCGTTGAGTTGCAGTTTCTCCAGGGCCTCGCGCAGCTCCGGGAAGTCGGCTCCGTCGATCGGGTACACACCGGCGAAGACCATGGGCTTGGGCTGCTTGTAACCGGCCAGCGGCTGATCTGCGGGTTTCGTGGCGAGCGTCACGGTGTCGCCCACCCGGCTCTGCCGCACGTCCTTGACGCCGGTGATGAGATAGCCCACCTCCCCGACGCCGAGGCCCTTCCCGACGACGGGTTCTGGGGAGTGCACGCCCAGTTCGAGGATCTCGTGGGTGGCGCCGGTGGACATCATCGTGATGCGGGCACGGGTGGACAACTGCCCGTCGACGACGCGCACATAGGTGACCACGCCGCGGTAGATGTCGTAGACGGAGTCGAAGATGAGGGCCCGTGCAGGGCCGGCGGCAATACCTGTGGGCGCGGGCACCTGCTTCACGATCTCCTCGAGGAGTTCGGCCACTCCCTCGCCGGTCTTGGCCGAAACTTTCAGCACGTCGCTGGGTTCGCAGCCGATGATCGAGGCGAGCTCAGCCGCAAATTTCTCGGGCTGGGCGCTTGGCAGGTCGATCTTGTTGAGCACCGGGATGATGGTGAGATCGGCGTCCAACGCCAGATACAGATTCGCCAGGGTCTGCGCTTCGATGCCCTGTGCCGCGTCCACCAGCAGCACCGCACCCTCGCAGGCCTCCAGGGATCGGCTGACCTCATAGGTGAAGTCGACGTGTCCGGGAGTGTCGATCATGTCGAGCACGTACTCCTGGCCGTCGACCTGCCAGGGCATCCGCACGGCCTGGGATTTGATGGTGATGCCACGCTCGCGCTCGATGTCCATCTTGTCGAGATATTGGGCACGCATCTCGCGCGCCTCGACGATACCGGTGAGCTGCAGCATCCTGTCGGCAAGCGTCGACTTCCCGTGGTCGATGTGGGCGATGATGCTGAAATTGCGGATCATGGCCGGATCGGTGGCTCCGGGCGCTGCGGTCACGCTGGTGAGACTCCTCGAGTGGGGGGGGGGGGGGGGGGGGGGGGGGGGGGGGGGGGGCCGGGCGGGGGCGGGGGGGGGGGGG
>NZ_JBDNTB010000020.1:0-41831 GCF_047719395.1 Propionibacterium sp. | reverse complement strand
TCCTCGAGGCCGGAGGATTCAGACCCCAACTACACCCTCAATCGTGAAGAGCCGGGAATGTCACCCGGCGTTGCGAAGCCCCAGTGTGCGAGCACCGCCAGCAGCAGGGACTCCTTGTCGGGCCAGCGCCAGACCTCAAGAACGAACCGAGTACGGGATCGTCGCCATTGCCATAGCCGCCAGAAGACACGGGAGCGTCGAGCCGAGACCATCAGGGACGGACCGAGTGCACCGCGCTGCTGCGAGAAGTTCGAACGACGCTGCACCAGCCGATCACGACGAGGCCCGTGGAGCGCTAGTTGGCCCCCACGCAGCTCAAGTAGAGCCCGATGAGGGCGTTCGCGTCGGCGCGTTCTGCGAAGTATTCGTGGCGTGCACCGTTGAGCAGCAGGAGATCAGCTCGCGGGATGTGCTCTGCGAGCACGCGGGCGTTGCGGGCGTCCGTGACGCCGTCATCGATTCCGTGAACGACGAGTGTCGGCGCTGTGATTCGTGGTGCTGCGTCCCAGCCGTCGTGTGCGGTGCTCATTGCCAGTTGCAGGGCCGCCTGCTCAGGATTGTGCGCTGGACTGATCTTCTGTGCTGCGGCCTCGGGGTGCGCACTCAGATACCCAGGCGTGTAGACGAGTTCGAGTGCCGCCTGGGGATCGCCGGTCTCGAAAGCTCGGGTCGCAGCAGCAGGCCTGGGCACGCCGTGCGCATCACCAATGGTGGTCGCCCCGAGCACGAGTCTTACGACCCGTTCCGGAAAGTCCGCGGCGACCCATTGGGCGATCCTGCCGCCGAGCGAATGCCCGTACACCGACGCGCGCTCGACACGGATCGCGTCCAGGACGGCGATCACATCTCGTGCGCTGTCCCGGGTCGACCAGTCAGGAGAGGGGATGTCGGAGCTGCGGCCGATGCCGCGGTTGTGGAACCGGATGATCGTCGCACCCGCCAGCGACGGAAGCATCGTGTCCCAGATGGTCTCGTCACCACCGAGGCCCGAAATGAGAACAACCACTGGTGCCGCCTGTCGTGGGGCTTCTGGCCGGTCAACCCGATACCAGATCGAGGCGCCATCAGGGGATGCGGCGAATCCGGTGGTCACGTTTCCCATGTTGTGTCCTCTTGTCCGAGTTTTCTTGTCGAGACGGCCGGCGTTGCGGAGAGTCGAGGGGCCACGGCGACCAGGACGGCGGCGATGACACGGACAGTGGAGCTGACGCCGATACCACCTGGATGCCGGGCAGGATACTCGCTGCGGAGGATGACGTGATGTGTGCTGACACGAGGGGCCCCCGGGCGATGCCAACCTGCTGGCCCTGCCCAGCACGGAAGGCGCCGAACCACCTCGGGGAGCGCCCGGGGCCAGTGAGGATCTCCACTCAGCTCGGTCAATGAGCCGGTCGGTGAAGTGGTCGCCCCGCAAGACTGGGGACAGGCCTGCCGAACTGGCTGGATGCTCATCTGGGCCAGATGCCCGAACTGCCGCGTCGGTGGGAGCCGAGCAGGTGAGTGTCAACAATGCCGATCGCTTCCATCAGAGCGAACGTCGTGGTGGGCCCGACGAATGAATACCCTCGCCGGCGCAGCTCCTCGGACAGGGCCACCGACTCCGGTGATGTGGCAGGAATGTCCTCGAGGTGCTCGGGTCTGGGCGTCGATGCGGGTTGGAAAGACCAGACCAGCGCGGCCAGGCCGTTGTCCTTCCGGAGGTCTACCGTCGCGCGAGCATTGCTGATGGTGGCGATGATCTTTCGTCGATTCCGGACAATGCCCGCATTGGCCATCAGAGGCTCGATGTCAGCGTCACCATATCCAGCGATGATGTCGGGAACGAAGCCATCGAACGCGGCACGGAACGCAGGTCGCTTGCGCAGGATGATTGCCCAGGACAGGCCTGCTTGGAAACCCTCCAGGCAGAGACGTTCGAAGACCCCGCGTTCGTCGGTGACCGGCATCCCCCACTCGGTGTCGTAGTAGTCGCGCAGTAGCGGATCCATCGAAGCCCATTCCGGACGCGCAAGGCCGTCGTCACCGACGACGAGGTCGGAGTGTGCAGGAATTCCGGTCATACAGTGCCCGCTTTCATCCGGACGGCGAATCGGGTCCTGTGGGTGGTGGCGTTGGTCCACCGGACCCACGCGACGGTCCACGGATCTGACGGCTGTTTCACCTGCCCCACACGGTCATGCAGTGGCCTCCAGTTCCAGGAGTGCCGTCTTGACATCCAGCCCGCCGAGGTATCCGCCGAGCGATCCGTCGGAGCGCACCACCCTGTGACAGGGAAGAACGATGGGCAGCGGGTTGGACGCGCAGGCGGCACCGACAGCACGGACAGCTTTTGGGTTCCCGACCAGCTCGGCCACCTCCTTGTAGCTTCGGGTCTTCCCATAGCCGATCTTCGGCAGATGACTCTGCACGAGCCGGCCGAATCCGTGCGACAGCGACAGATCCAGGTCGAGATCGAATACCTTCCGCTTGCGGGCGAAGTACTCGTCGAGCTCATGTGCTGCATCACCAAGCTGCTCTGGCGAATACAGGATGCGAGGGCTGAGCTCCACGGCGAGCTCCTCCAGCACCCGGTCATGATCCTCGACCGCGAAAGCCACCCGCGCCAATCCCTTCGGCGTGGCCGCGAGCAGCAACCTTCCAACCGGGCTATCCACTGTGGCGTACGCCACCTCGATCGGATCCCCCGCCCGCTGTACTGCCTGCTCCGGCAGTTCATGCACCGTCGCCCTCATACCAGAAAAGGTGGGCGCTGCCAGAACAGGCGCGCTGATCTCCTTTGCCATGCCCACCATGATGACGCTCCGTCCGGGTTATCGGTCTGATCAGGCGTGCCAGTAGTGGTTCGGGCTGATGGTGTAGTAAATGACCCAGATGACTGGGAACCACAGGAACACTGATGCGAGGATCCAGACGATCAGACTGTGGCCCGTCTGTTGTCTCGTGTAAACAGCTTCACGCCGCACATTGATCTGCGAAGCAGTCATCGGTCCAGCCATGTGACGTGGCTGCTCGGGTGCGTACTGCTGCCATTGTTGCCCGTCCCACCAACGTTGGTGGCCAGATCCGTCGTCGTACCAACCTGGGGGGACTTGTCCATAGGGCATCGACATGGAGGCAGCTTAACCTGCAGCTGTGGGGCACCGCGGGAGTACGACGGGCCCACCTGGTCATCCTCACCCGCGCAGCCGCAACACCAGATCCTCCAGCCTTCAGTGCGACTGACACCGGGGACTGTCACGGTGGAGCGGGGCTCCCCGTTCTCCCCACCCGGAGGTAGGTGGTCGATTCCGCAGCTCCATCGCCCGATGGTGATGACCCTCCTGGACAGGCGGACCAGAACATCAGACGCCGGTGGGCCTGATGATGCCACGACGGATGGCGGTGTTGACGGCTTGAGCGCGGTTCGCCGAGCCCAACTTCGCGAACAATCTCTGCAAATGCGTCTTGACCGTGGCCTCGGAGATGAACAGCTCCGTGGCGATCTGGGCATTGCTGCGCCCCGCGGCCACCAGTTGCAGGATCTGGGTCTCGCGGGGGCTCAGCGACTCGCCCGCCGAGTGCTGCGGTCTTCCGGCAAGGACCCGGGCCACGGAGGGCGCCAAGGTCATCTGGCCATCCATCGCCGCGCGGATGCCGGCCACGAGTTCGCGTCGGGGCGCCGCCTTCAGCAGGTAGCCCGCGGCTCCGGCCTCAATGGCGGAAAGGATGTCCTCGTCGGTCTCGTAGGTGGTGAAGACGACCACCACGATGCCCGGGGTGCGAGCGCGCAGCCGTCGTGTCGCTTCGACGCCGTCCATCCCTGGCATCCGGAGATCCATCAGCACGAGATCGAGATCGGTCCGTTCAGCCTCCACAAGGGCTTGGGCCCCGTCGGCGGCTTCGGCGACGATCTGTGCATCCGGAAGGTCTTGCAGCGCCGCGATGATTCCCGCTCTCACGATCGGATGATCGTCGACGACCATGATGCGGATCGCAGACTGCTCGATGGGGACGTCGTCACCCCTCTGCTTCGCGGTCATGCGATCGACTTCGCATCCACGGTGCCGTCCCGGGCGCCGGCAGCACGATCCTCTGACACGGCAACGAAGTGCGCGTCGCCATCCCGGGGCAGGATGATGCGCAGCTCGGTGCCGGCAGTGCCGGTGTTGAGGTCGAAGCAACCATCGGCCAGGGCAAGACGGGACTGAATGCCGCGCAGGCCATAGCCGCTGCTGGTGGCGACATCCACGTCGGTGGGGAATCCCCGCCCGTCATCGTGCACCGTCAAGGTGGTGTTGCCAGCATCCTGCTCGAGGCTCATCTCGACGCACCGGGCATTCGCGTGCTTGCGGATGTTCGCGAGAGCCTCCTGCGCGGCGCGCAGCAGGATGACCTCATCGGGCCGCTCGAGCACAGGTCTCGTCGGACGGCACGAGAATTGCGCTGAGAGCCCCGTCTGTTCGGCGAACTCGTGCATCAGACGGTCGAGACGATCAGGCAGCCCGGCTGGCCCCACTCCCGGCGCTTGGCCCTCGGCGATGATGGCTCGTGTTTCGGCCAGGGCCTGTCTGGCCGAGTGCTCAACCAGGGCGATGGTGCGGGCAGCATCCGGATGGAGGGGATCCGCCGTGAGCTGGCGCCCGGCCTCCTCCGCCATCATGACCACTCCCGTCAGGGTCTGGGTGAGGGTGTCGTGAATCTCGTGGGCGAGTCTCTCGCGTTCGGCGGCGGCACCGGCCCGCCGCTGCATCTCGACGACCTCATCGTTGACGGCATCCAGCTGTGCCTGCAGCCGGCCACGTTCACGGCCGAAATTCTCGATGTGCCGTATCCAGGCACCCATCGCCAGGCTGAACAGCAGATAGACCGCTGCCGCTTTGGCACCGTTCACCACCCCGCTGCGCGTCCAGCCGGCGTACCAGGCGTCACCGGCACCGACCCCAGCAGCAACCGCAGCGTTCGCGAGGATGATCGCCCACAGACGATTCGTCCAGTTCCAGGCGTAGGGACAGGCGACGAACAGCAGGATGGCCGCGATGGGCTGGCGACTGCACAGCACCATGAGCGCAGCGGTCAGGACGATGACGAACCCCGCACCCCACAGCCACCTGTACCGGACGGCAGACGGTTCAACCGCCCAACGCCCCATCGCGAACCACGCCACGACCAAGATCCCCAGGGCAAGGGGAACCAACCCGCCCGTCGAGCCAGATCCGGTCAGCGCGATGGCCACGATGATGGCAATCATCGCCGCGTCCCACCACTGCTTGCGCGGCCTGAACCTGCGAGGCATGCGCCTAAGGGTCATCAGCTTGGCTGCCACAGGTCAATTCTTGCGTATCCAGCGGAACACGAGCCGCACCGCAATGAATCCGATGACGAGCCATGTCCCCAGTGCAATGGCGACTCCCTGGAGGTTCCAGATGCCGCCGATCTCATTGGCGGCAAAACTGTCGGGCAGGAATACCGAGCGCATCCCCTGAGCCATCCACTTGAGGGGGAAGACCGAGGCGAGGTTCTGCATCCAGTGCGGCAGCTGGCTGAACGGCAGATAGACGCCCGAGATGAACTGCAGGACGAGGGCGATCGGGACGATCACCGCGCTGGCGCTCTTGCCATCTCGTGGCAATTGAGCGATGGCGATTCCGAGCAGGGCGCTTGCGGCGAGGCCGAGCAGGAAGACCCAGGCGAATACTCCCCAGGCCGAGGCGGTCGTGGGCAGCTTGACGTTGAACAGCACGCGCGCCACCACAAGGAGCAATAGACATTGCAGCGCTCCGCTGACAATCACCTGCACGATCTTGCCGATGAAATATGAAGCGGGGGAAAGTGGCGTGCCGGCCAATCTCTTGAGCGTGCCATCACTGCGTTCTGCGGCGATTTCGGTGCCGAGGTTCTGCAAGCCACTCAGCAGCATTCCCGCCGCAATCATGGCCGGCAGATAATAGTCGGCTGCCGTGACTCCAGGCCCAAAATTCATCGATGAAAACGCGCTGGCGAAGATGGCCAGCATGAACACCGGGAACAGGAAGGTGAAGAACACCTTGTCACTGCTGCGGAAATAGATGCGGACCTCGAACGCGGCGCGGTGAGCGCCGAGAGCAACAGTGTTCATCGGAGTGATCCTTCGAACTCGGAATCCTGAATCGGTGATGTCGTGGTGGCGCGGCTGAGAATGTCGAGATAGACGTCCTCGAGACTGGGGACGCCGACTTCAAGATCCGCGGGCTCGCCGATCGACTCGTACAGCGCAACGACCATCTTCGCGGGCTCGGGGCAACGTTCCGCATGCTCGCCCACGGCATCGGTCCACCGGACCACAGGCATCCTGGCCCCAGACCCGCCGAGTTCGTGGATGGAGCCTTCGGCCACCTTGCGTCCACCGGCAATGACGACCCCGCGGTCACTCAGTTCCGCGGCTTCGTCAAGGTAATGCGTGGTGAGCAGTATTGCGGTGCCCTCCTCGCGCAGGGACGCGATGAGACCCCAGAACTCGCGACGGGCCCCTGGGTCGAAACCGGTGGTCGGCTCATCCAGGAAGAGCAGTTCCGGGCGGCCCACGATTCCGAGTGCGACATCCACCCGGCGCTGCTGGCCACCCGACAGCTTCGACACCCGTTTGCCGGCCTGCTCGGTGAGCCCGACCGCCTCGATGGTCTCGCCGACATCTCGTGGCCGCGGATAGTAGCCGGCGAATTGCGCCACCAGCTCGCGCACAGTCGCCGCCTGCGGCATGCCGCTGGATTGCAGGACGATGCCCAGCCGACTGCGCCAATGACGACCAGCATCCTGCGGATCCTCGCCCAGTACCGAGACGTCTCCCCCGTCGCGCGTCCGATATCCTTCCAGGATTTCGATGGTGGTCGACTTTCCGGCCCCATTCGGACCCAGCAATGACACGATTTCGCCTGCCTCGATCTCGAAATCAAGATTGTCGACGACAGTGGCTGATCCGTACCTTTTCGTCAATCCGGTGACTCGCACCGCTGGTTGATTCTTCACCCCTTCATCGTGACTGACCATTGCTTCAGGCGGCAGCGGGCAAAGGGATGAATTCGGGGTCATCCGAACGGATGACACGGACTCAATGACACGGACTCAAGGGGATACAACAGAGGCCGCCACGGTGCCCGCACGACGTCCGGTGGTCGTGATGATCGCGGGTCAGTTGGGGTCCGTGGCGTCATCACACGCCGTGTGGGTTCCGATGCTGGCCCTCAGCTGCCAGACCAGCGCCTGGGCTGGGCACTCGACGACCCATGGCGGCATCTGTGTCGGGTAGACCCGGGTCGTGAGGGCCCGGCCAGCGCTGGTGAAGACTTCGACGATTGATCCGTCGACCAGCACGCGGACCGCCGGCCGACTCGCGGAATCGTCGAAGGCCGAGGCCGCGACGGCGCAACCGGAGTGCGCGCGCGCATCGGAGCTGGCATTCGTCCGGTCGATCGTGACGGTGTTGGCCTCGGCATCGATGCTGATGTCCAGGTACTCGGTTGCGGAGAATCGGAGTCGAACACAGCCTGTGGCGGGGGCCGGAACCACGATGTCGATCTGGGCTCCGACGGTTGCGTTCCGGGCTGGTCGTGGCGCCCCGACACGCAGCGAGTCGACCGCCGGATGCGGTTCGGTTCCGATCCTGCCCGCGTCGAGCCATGCCCGTCGAGGCAGTGAGATCGCCCCTGACCAGCCGGACTGTTTCGTCCACTCGGCCGTACGGCCCTCGGTGATCCAGCCGAACAGCACCGGCCCCCAGGGGCCCTCCCGCATGACGGAAGCGGCGTAGAAGTTCTGGCCATCGTCCACCCGGTACGGGTGCGGCGTCCCGCCCAGTGGGAAGGCGAGCACGTGGCCGGGACCGTCCGTGGGCGACCATGCCGAGACCACGGCGATGTCGGTGCCGTCGACGGTGAGGATCTGCGGGCATTCCCACCCCTCGCCGGTATCCGTGCCGTCGACGGTTGTGCGGTGCAGCGCCGCGAGATCGCCCACATACCTCCACGTGAACGCGTCGGTCGAGCGGTAGTGCCGGATGGATGCTGTGTGCCCGGCTGTGGCCGCACCGACGCCCATTGACCATCCGCCGCCATCCCGCCAGACGAAGGGATCACGGAACATCGTCACCCCTTCCTCTGCGGAGGGATCGTCGACTACGCGGACGGGAGGCCCGTAGGTGTTCCCGCTGTCGCGGGACTCCGCCATGAGCACGGACTGGAAGACCCTGTGGCTGAGTTTTCCGGAGTAGTAGGCACGGATGGACCCATCGTGGATGACGGTGTTGCCGGACCAGGCGCCGTCAGAGTCGGCTCCACCGGGGAGCGGGACGATCGCCGGGCGGTGAAGGGTCCAGTGCACCAAATCGGTACTCGAGGCGTGTCCCCATTCGACAGGTATGTCCAGGTCGACCCGTGGTCGTGACTGGAAGTACAGGTGAGTCCTCTCACCGTCATGGATCGGCCCATTGGGGTCATTGAGATAGCCACGAGGAAGCCGGATGTGGAACTGGGGAAGATGATGGTCAGCTGTGCGCGTCACGCTGCGGGATGCTTTCTTGAGGGCTGTGGAGAGGTCAGTGACGGGTTCGTTCATCGGGATGATCCAGCCGTGACAGCCGCGATGACATTTCGCTGCGCGAAGATGAACACCAGCACGCTCGGGATCATGGGACTGATGAGTGGGATCCTAATTCGGAACAGGTATGCCATGGGCTGGCACCATCCGATCGATGCCGCCTCCTGCACATCCACACAAATGGTCATCAGGGCAGCGACGCACAGGACGAACGTGAAGCCGCCTTGTTGCCGGGCCACCACCATCACCATAGTGGCCTTCGCCCAGGACGGGTCATCGAGTCACGGCACAACCGGTCGGTTCGTCGGATCTGGCCCAGTCGAGGAAGGCTTCCACGGCGGACGCGACGACCCGGGCGCGTACGGAGGCGAAGAGATCGAAACTGTGCTGTGTGTCCGGTAGCTCGGCGTAGACGACCGGGGAATTCGACATGACGGCCAGAGATGTGGCCACCGAACGTGGCCCCGCGGGTGGAATCGTGGTGTCCCGCGCGCCGCAGACGATCATGACCGGCGGCGCATCCGGCCTCGTCAGATTGAGGGGGGAGCTGGCTGGATCCGGGCTGCGGGGGCCCAGGTAGCCGTAGAGAGCGACCGCCCCCGCCACAGTGGTGTCGACACCTTCGAATCCGGGCTGGAAGCGGGAGTCCTGTGCGGTGAGCGCAGCGGAGACGGCCAGGTGGCCGCCGGCCGATCCGCCGACGAGGAAGATCTGGTCGGGATCGCCGCCGAGCTCGTCGGCGTGGTCCCGAAGCCATGCGATGATCCGTTTCGTGTCGACGAGTGGCTGAGGGAACGTTCCCTGGGATCGGAGCCCGTAGTTGGCGCTGACACACAGCCACCCGTGATCGGCGAGCTGGTTCAGCAGGGTGACGCCCTCGCGGCTCTTGCCGCCCCGGACGAATCCACCTCCGTGCAGGTGGATCAGTACGGGCCGCTTGGTCACTCGGTCCTTCCCGGTCGCTCGGTCCTTGCGACGATAGATGTCGAGGAGGTGGGCCCGCCCGCCGGAGCCATAGGGAACGTTCCGTACCCGCTCCACGGAGGCGACGTGCCGCTGGAACGGCTGCAGGATGCCGCGTCCCCACGGTGTGGTGAGCCCGGCATCCAGCCCGACCTCCGATCGGACGGATGCACGCCAGTTGGTGCCGAGTCCAGTGTTCAGCGCCGCCTCGAGCGCCGGTCGGACGTTCCGCGCACGCAGCTGGAGCCACACGAGCCCGAACGTCACGAGACAGGAGACTCCGAGAGCCGTCACCACTGCAGCGAGGCCATCGGCCGCGGCGTCGGTGAAACTGGCTGCCACCGACACGAGGAAGACCCCGAGCAGGACTGCGGGAATCTCGTTGAAAGCCATGGTCACAACGAAGATGCCGAACCCGAGAGGACCACGCCGAAAAGGAAACCACAGCGTCATGGCCACGAACAGTGCCCAGATCGAGGCTGTCACGAGGAGTCCCAACAGCTCATCCCTTCGAGAGTGCGGCAGTCGGCAGCCCAGCACCATGGATCGAGAGGATTACGGCCTGCTCGTGCGGGCGGCGCGCAGACCGTTGAGAGGGATGACGACTTCGGCGCCCTCGTGAACGAGGACCATCCTGGCGAGCCCGGGGACGCCGAACAACAACAATGGTAGGAGCACGGCGATGATCAAACAGGGACAAGGCGATGTTCTGGTTGATGATGCGTCGTGCCCTGCTGGCGTGGTCGAACGCGCGGGGAATGAGGCGCAGATCGTGGCCGGTGAAGGCGGCGCGGCAGGTTCGAATGCGTCCTCCGAGCCGGTTGCACAGCCCTCCACGAACAGGCGCTCCCGGTCACAGGATGGCGATGGGCAGTCCCGCGGTGATCCAGGCGCCCATGCCGCCGTCCACGCTCTTCACGTTCTGGTAGCCCTGTGCCTTGAGCAGCAGGAGGGCATACAGCGAGCGGCGTCCGGCGGAGCAGATCGTCACCACCTCCTGCGCGTGGTCAGCCGGGAGCCCCTGGGTCTCGCCCTCGGCAAGCTCGGACAGGGGCAGCGGGACGCTCCCGTCGATGTGCACCTGCTCCACCTCATCGGGGGTGCGCACGTCGACGATCGGCACGCCGGAATCCAGCAGGCGCTTCGCCTCGTCGGCATCGATGACGTCGGGCCCGACCTGGGCCAGGTCGAATGCTGCCGCGAGAGTGCTGGCGAAGGGATTCACGGGTGCGCTCTGCTCGGCCTCGTCGGCGGGGAACAGCCCGGGAAGATGGCGACGGAACGACGAGGAGTACTTGAAGGCGTTGTCGGGGAAGATCACGACCGCCACCACTCCCTCGTCGTCGGGGATGGCCTGCAGAGCCCCTGCAAGGGCGAGGCCACTGCTCGGCCCGGCGATGAGGCTCTCCTCCACGTTGAGACGGCGGCAGAGCTCGTAGGCCTCGTCATCGCCGATCTCGATGATGTCGTCGTACTCCTCCGGCTTGAAGAAGTCGGCGAGGGCCAGCGCCCGACGGCTGCGCACACCGGGAATGTCATGGCCCTCGGTCGGGTGGACGCCGATCACCTTTACGTCGGGATTCTTCTCCTTGAGGAAGCGCCCAGTTCCGGTGATCGTCCCGCAGGTGCCCAGCGACGCCACGAAGTGCGTCACCCCGCCGCCGGTCTGGCGCCAGATCTCCGGGCCTGTCGTGCGGTAGTGAGCCTCTGGATTGGCCGGATTGGAGTACTGGTTCAGCTCGGTCCACCCGGGACGCTGGGCAAGTTCGGCCGCCTTGGCCATCGCACCCTCCGGCTGACCGGGCATCGGGCACAGGTCGTCGTCCAGCTCGACCAGATCAGTGCCGAACAGCCGCAGGGCCGTGCGCTTCTCCACCGGGATGGCCTTCGACAGGGTTGCAGAAAATCTGTAGTTGTTGGCATTGGAGAGCATCGCCAAGCCGATCCCGGTGTTGCCGGAGGTCGGCTCCACAAGATTCTCCAGGTGCTCGCCGCGCTCTGTGGCGTCGCGCACGAGGTTCGCGGCAACGCGGTCCTTCACCGACCCGAAGGGGTTGTACCACTCGAGTTTGGCGTACACCTTGGCGCGCTTGAAGCCGCCGATGCGCTGGATCCGGACGATCGGCGTGGGATTGTCGGCCGAGGGCAGCAGTTCGAGGATGGAGTCATAGGTTCGCGTGGACTTGTCAGACACGATGTTCCTTCAGATTGATGTCAGACGAGGAACAGTACCCAGCAGCTCAACAACACCGACGATCGCTGGCGGACATGGGCCGAGGGCAACTCATCGATTCGAGCCCGATCCCCGTCTCCACGACAGTTGGGTCTGCTGCTCGGGTCCCCGGGCTGGCGAGGTTGACACCACGCTCCCCGCTTCGGAAGTAGGGATCTCATTGAGACCGACGCCTTCTTTTTCTCCGCGATGCCTTGATTTTCTCGACTGCACGGCTGGATCGGTCGACCCAGGTGGCGACTTCCGTCAGCAGTCAGCTTCTCGATGCCGCAAGCACCGCAGCGCGCTCGAGTCCGCCGTGCTCCAGGCCGGCCAGCCGGGACTGCCCTGCCCACACCTGCCGGCCGCGTCGGCTGACCGTGATGCGCAGGTTCCCTGCGAGGTGCTCGATGTCGCCGGGCACCGCGCGTCGCTGCCCGACCAGCGGCACGGGGAGGATGAGCGCGGTGGCGAGGGGCGCGTCCGCGTGCACGGACACCGTCCATCCGCGCGAGCGGCCGTCCAGCTCCCAGCTCCCGTCACTGACCTGGGCCCGGACCGGTGAGGTGAGGGGGTTCCCCAGACGGAGGAGCCGGCCGTCGGGCAGCCGCACGACCAGCGCGGTCACCTCGGTGTGCAGCGGCCCGGCGACGACTTGGCCGCCGGCGAAGGCCACGCATGCGCTGGGCTCGGAAAAGCCCTGTGCCTGCCCCCACCACCACGAGTCGGGGAAGCCGGCCTTGCCCCAGTTCTTCTCGCCGTAGACTTGGGCGCCCACAATCTCCTGGCGTTTCCCACCGGCCACGACCGTGCCGCTGGCCCGCGCACCCAGCAACCACGGATGCCAGTACTGGTTGAGCCCCGGAACGGACTGGAACCAGCTCGACCCGCCGAAGGGTCGCCTGCTCGGCCACCGGGCGAGCACGCTCAGCCGGACGTCGAGACGGGCATCTGGGCCCAGGTCGACCACGACCTGCTCGCCCGTGCCGAAGAAGCTCGCACCCTGTCCTTTCGCCCTGGCACCGATCCCGCCGAGTCGGACCTCTGCCTCCGGGAGGATCGTCTGGCGCCAGAAACCATCGGATGTTCCCAGACCGGCAAGGGCCCAGCGGCCGGTGTCGTCGGTCTGGACGCCGATGAGCGCGATGATGACTCGCCGGGTTTCCGGATCGGTGAACCGCCAGTAGTAGCCCTCCATCGCCACGCCATGAGCGCGTTCGGGGTGGCCGAAGGGCAGATCAGCTCCGGAGACGCGGTAGCCGTGCCGGCGCGCGCCGAGCCTCCAGCTGGGTTCGGCAGGGCCGACAGGAAGTAGGTGCAGGGCGGGGATCGCGGTGCGGAGCCAGCCGAGGAATGGACGATTGGCGAGAGGTGCCATGCCAGCGATCCTGCCATGCAGCTGGCAGCGGTCACGCCTCACCGCAGGCCACCGCCGCGCTCCAGCTGCCGAAGTGCGCCCGGACGGCCGAGCCTGACGGTCGTTCAACACCTGCGTCTCGTTGGGCGCTCGTCCAGTTCACATAGGACGAATAGGTCCGGGAGGAGGCATCGGAATCCGCTTCGCTGTCGCCCAGGAACTGCTTCATGGCCTCCACGTAGTCATCACCGGTGAATCTCAGTCCCTTCCTTGCACGTCCACGCGCCACAGCTTCGACACCGAGAGCACGCAGTGCGTCAGACCATGAGCCGTTGCCCAACCTCTTCATGACTGTTTGCGAGGTGACTGGCCACAGCGCAACTCCCTTGCTGGACTGCTGTCCGAGTTCTGCCAACGCGACCGTGCGGAGTTTTTCGTAACGGGCCACTGAAAGGGTTGCGGTGGGCTCATGCACTGCGACAGACCGCCCTGCCGCAATACCCTCAATCAGTGTCGCGACCGCGGTGGGTGAATATCCGGCGCCGGTCAGGAAATCCGATACGCCCGCGATGTCCAATTCCGGTAAGGCAGCCGCCCCGTTCACATTCCCCGTTGCAGCGTCCCGTTCATGCTCGCGACCGAAGAGCAGCCAAAAACCTGCTGCGATGAGCCAATCATCAATGATTGCCTCGCGTTCCTGCCGCCTGCCCCGAGCGCTGTTCACCACTCCCACCACGATATGCCCCATGCCCGTGCGCAGGGTGGTCAAACGCGGCCGTCACTTCTTTCGTGCAGTCCACCGTGAGTGGGAGTTCCGGGTCTTTGCCGCCCCGGGATGACGCTCGGCAGCAGGGCAAGGGTCATAGCCAGGGTCAGTCATGACAGATGCGTCATGACCGGAGCGGCGCCGACGAATCCGCCCAGGAACATGCCGATGAAAGGCGTGAAACCCCGGCCTGGTGTTCAGCAGGTCATGGCACTCGCCAGGACGGCATCGGTGAGGAGGACGAGCCGTTCCACGCGACGCAACCGTGCTGGCGATCCAGTCATGCATCCACTGTGCCTGCTCTCTGGTCTCCTGGAACCCCGATCGCCCGTCCGCGAGGCCACAGGAACACCGCGGGCACGGGAATTCCAATAATCTGAATAATCGCATCACCGGCCACAAAGCTGGCTCGGCGACCAGCTGCCACAGCCCTTCAGGACACCCCTTGCGGAACTCCCCAGGTTGATCCAGCGGTTGGTTTTTCCCGATTCCGTGCTTCGGTGGAGAACAGCACGACCACCCGATGACATGACTGCCCGAATAGGAGCAATCCATGAAGGTTCTCACAGTTGGTGCAGCAGGGGATTCTGCCGGTCTTGTGACTCAGGCCCTCTCGAAACGAGGCGTCGAGGTGCGCGGTTTGGTGCACTCCCCCGGACGAGTCGAAACCGCACTGAATAACGGCGCGCACGACACCGCAGTCGCCGATCTCCACGACAAGCCGGCCTTGATCAGCGCATTGGACGGCATGGATGCCGTCTTCCACATCGTCCCGGCATTCGCTCCGGATGGGGCGAAAATGGGCGTGACGATGGTGGAAGCTGCCATTGAGGCGGGTGTGCGCCGTATCGTGTTCTCCAGCGTCTACCACCCGTCGTTGGCCGATCTGTCGAATCATCGCGACAAGCAGCCGGTAGAGCAGGCCATCTACGACTCGGATCTGGAATTCACGATTCTGCAGCCGGCCATGTTCATGTCACAGCTCACGGGATATCTCGACATTGCCCGCCGTGATGGCGTCATTTCCGGACCATATTCGTCGGAATCGAAGATGGCCTATGTGGACTACCGCGATGTCGCCGAGGCGGCGACTTTGGCATTCACCACTGATGGTCTGGTCGGAGGCACATTTGAATTGTCCGGCCCCGGCCAGTTTTCGCGTCACGACATTGCCGATGAGCTGACCACCATGCTTGGCAAACGGGTCATTGCCGCAGGAGCAGTGCCCTCTGAGCTCGATTCGCAGATGTCGGCGGCCATGTGCGAGGGCCTGCTGCGCATGTTCCACCACTACGACGTCTCAGGCTTTCACGGCGGAAACTCGCTCGTGCTGGACACCCTCCTCGACCACCCGGCTACCAGCGTCGTGGACTATCTGAGGGAGCTCAGTTCCGGTTCCCTGAGGTGAGCTCCCGGTGCCCGCACCCCGCCCACACCACGGAGCAGCCATGCTGTGTGCTGGCCATGTGGTGTGCTGGAACGTACAGGGGTGATGCCCAAGTTGTCTGCGGTGACCTCCGCCGCACGGGTGCGCTCAGCTGAACGAGAGATCACTGGCCACCCGGTGGCTGACGGTTATTCTGGATGGACGGCCCGAAGCTGAGCCGTGACCACAAACACCCCATCGCCCGCAACTGCGGGCGCACACCACAACTAATGAACAGGATCGCGTGGCTCGTCCAGACGGAACATTGCTGATCACTGACGCCTTTGGTGCTCCGCCTGGGACAGATGCCATCGCGTTCTGCGAGAGGCGCGTCGAGATGACTTCAGAACAGATCTTGACACCATCCATCCGCACCGGAGCACCCACGTGGGTTGAGTTGTGCACGCACGACCCATCGGGAGCCGCCGAGTTCTACAGCGCACTTTTCGGCTGGGAATTTCAGGACCGGGGCGAGGCCTTCGGTCACTACCAGATGGTCAACGGTCCCAGTGGGGCGATTGCCGGCGCCATGTCGTCGATGGTTGACGAGAATGGCCCGACCGAGACACCCACCACGCCCACCGCGTGGACAATCTATCTGGGAACGACCGACGCCGAGGCCACGGTCAGCGCAGCACTTGCAGCAGGCGGACAGATCCTGCTGCCCCCGATGCCCATACCCACAGTCGGAATCATGGCTGTGGTCACCACACCCAGTGGCGCCGCGGTGGGCGTGTGGCAGCCTGCGCCCTTCAGCGGCTTCACGGTGACCATGGAGAATTCCACACCGGTCTGGTTCGAGCAGAATTCCACTCAGTTCGATGCGGATCTCGACTTCTACAAGAAGGTCTTCGGCTGGGATGCCCATGACATGCCCATGGAGGGCGGACCCCGCTTTGTCACCAACGGGGCCGACAGGGATGCCGTCTGCGGCCTGTATGAGGCGAAGGGTCTCAGCCCATCGGCTGGTTCCCAGTGGCACGTCTACTTCGCCGTCACCGACTGCGACGAGGCCTGCGAGCAGGCCGAGGAGCTGGGTGGCTCAGTGCTCTCCGAACCGGAGGATTCCCCTCACGGACGCTTCGCCAACCTCGCCGATCCTCAGGGTGCCCTGTTCGACATCATCGCCATGCCCTGACGGTCATGCAGCTGTGCTGCCTGCCGGGAGTTACTCGGCGGGCAGCACCTGGGGCCACAAATCCGTATGGTCGGAAGGCATCCACTCCTGGGCATCGGCGGGCTGCTGCTCGCCGGAGCGGATGTCCTTGACCTCACCCACCAGCCCGCCGAACCATACGAAGGGGATTCCGCGGCGATCGGCATAGCGGATCTGCTTGCCGTACTTGTCTGCCTTCGGCGCCACCTCGCAGGGCACGCCTCGCGCGCGCAGCAGGGCTGCCACCTCGTCGGCACCGCTACGGGTGTCCTCGTTGTCGACCGCGACGACCACGCAGGTGGGCACCGATCGACTCACCACGAATTCGTTCTTGGCAAGCAGCGGCGCCAGCAACCGGGTGACTCCCAGCGAGATACCGACCCCGGGATAGGAGTTCTTCCCGTCGCTGGCCAGGGAATCGTATCTCCCACCCGACGAGATCGAACCCATCGCCTCATGGCCGACCAGCTCGGTCTCGTAGACCGAACCGGTGTAATAATCCAGGCCGCGCGCGATGGACAGGTCGGCGCACAGCCGCCCAGGCACCCGCTTGTGGGCCTGCTCGACCAGCGTGACCAGCTCGGTCAGGCCCTCCTCCAGGAGCGGGTCGCTGACCCCGAGATCGCGCACCTGCTGCACGAAGCCGGTGTCAGAACTCCGGATCCCGGCCAGTTGCACGCACTTGTCGGCCACCGAGCTGGTCAACCCGAGCTCGCTGACCAGCAGCTCCTGGGTGGCCTGCGGCCCGATCTTGGCGTACTTGTCCACAAGCTGCAGCACCGCGAGGGTGTCCTCGATGCCCAGCCCGCGGTAGAAGCCCTCGGAGAGCTTGCGGTTGTTCACGTGCATGAGCACCGGTGCCAGACCGATCTGCTCGTGCAGATTCTCCAGCGCCTCCAGCATCACGAGCGGTGCCTCGACATCGTGGTGAGCAGCCAGTTCGCCTTGGCCGAGGATGTCGATGTCGGCTTGGGTGAACTCGCGGTACCGGCCTTCCTGCGGCCTCTCGCCACGCCAGACCTTCTGAATCTGGTAGCGGCGGAAGGGGAATTGCAGGTGCCCGGAGTGCTCCAGCACCCAGCGGGCCAACGGCACGGTGAGATCGAAATGCAGACCCAGCTCGTTCGAGTCATGCTCGTCGGCGTGCAGCCGTCGCACGACATAGACCTCTTTGGTGATCTCACCCTTGCGGCTGAGCTGGGTGAGCGGCTCCACCGAGCGCGTCTCGACATTGGCGAAACCGTGCAACTCGAAGGTCTCCCGCAAGGTGTCGAGCACCGCGAGTTCGACCATTCGTTCACGCGGCAGATATTCGGGGAAGCCCGACAGTGGCTTGGGACGCGCCATCAGCTCTGCACCTCCAGATAGGAATCGCTGAGATAGGGATTGCCGGCCAGTTCGTCGGCGACAGATGTGAAACCACCATGCCCTGGCAGCACGTGCGCCTGCGGCGGCAGTGTGCGTACCACCCGGCGCAGTGTCTCGCGCATGGTCGCGTCGTCGCCTCCGGGCATGTCCGTCCTGCCGATGCTACCGGCAAACAGGACATCGCCTGTGAACAGGATGCGCCCCTGGTCGGAGTCGACGCCGAGCAGTACCGATCCGGCAGTGTGCCCGGGAGCGGCTGTGACGCTGAAATCCAGCCCCGCGATGCTGACGCCTGCGTCGGGATCGTAGATCCGCAGGTCGCGCGGTTCAGGCAGCCGGATCTCACCCACCAGACGCGGCAGCAAACCCGCCATCTCCGGGGACAAGCCCGCGGCAGGATTGCCCAACAGCTCCCGGTCGGCAGCATGCACCCACACCGGGCAGTCGTGCGCATCGGAAATTCGAGCCGCCTGCGCGCAGTGATCGATGTGGCCGTGGGTGAGCAACACACCAGCCAACTCCAGATTGTTCTCGGCCAGTGTCTGTTCAACGGTGTCGGCAGCATCCATGCCCACGTCGATTGCCACTGCCTGCGGGCTGTCGTCGGGCGCCACGACATAGCAATTGGCCTGCCAGGGGCCGGCCACGAAGTAGGCGATGAACATGCTTGCCACCCTATCGGGCAAGATGGGAACCATGAGCGACAATGCTGCTCCGACTGTCCACGGTCGCGTCGACCCCGACGGAACCGTCTATGTGATCACCTCCGCCGGTGAGCGACGTGTCGGGCAAGTTCCCGACGTGGACCCCGACGAGGCGATGGCCTTCTTCACACGCAGGTTCACATCTTTGGAGACCGAGGTCTCGCTGCTGCGCCAGCGCGTGAAGTCCGGATCGTTGTCACCCGATGAGGCGCGCAAGCAGGTCAACTCGCTCAAGAAGAGCATCGCCGAGGCCAATGCGGTGGGGGATCTGGACGCTCTCGCCGCATCGCTCGATGGGCTTGCCCCGCTGCTCGAGGGCCAGGCGCAGGAGCGCCGCGAGGCCCGCCAGCGCCAGCACGAGGAGACACGCCAGGCCAAGGAGGAGATGGTTGCCAGGGCCGAGCAGATCGCCAGTGGCAATGACTGGCGCGGCGGTGTGAACCGTTTCCGCTCCCTGCTCGACGAGTGGAAGGCACTGCCCCGCATCGACAAGGCCACCGACGACGAGCTGTGGCATCGATTCAGCTCTGCGCGCACCGTCTACACCAGACGGCGCAAGGCCCAGTTCGCCCAGCAGGCGCAGGACCGTGAAGCGGCCCGCGAGGCCAAGGTGCAGATCATCCACGAGGCGGAGGGACTGGCGAACTCCACCGAATGGGGTGAGACTGCTCGGGCATTCCGGAATCTCATGACGCGCTGGAAGGCGGCCGGCCCTGCCCCGCATGAGGTGGACGACAAGCTGTGGGCGCAGTTCCGCGCTCTGCAGGACACCTTCTTCGGTGCGCGCAATGCCGTGATGGCCGAGCAGGACCAGGAGTTCCAGGTCAATCTGGTGGCCAAGCAGGAACTGCTCGACGAGGCCGAGAAGACGATTCTTCCGGTCAAGGATGTGTCCACCGCGCGCGGTCAGCTGCGGGAGTTCCTGGAGAAGTTCAACGGCTACGGGCGGGTTCCTCGCGACTCGCTGCGCTCGGTCGACTCACGGGTCCGTTCCCTGGAACAGGCAGTCAAGGCTGCCGAGGACGAGGAGTGGAAGCGCACCGATCCGGAAGCCAGGCAGCGTGCTGCCGACACCGTCGCCATGTTCGACTCCCAGATCAACAAGCTGGCCTCCCAGGCCGATGCGGCCGAGGCCCGTGGTGACAACAAGAAGGCCACCGAGCTTCGCGATTCGATCAGCACCTATCAGGGTTGGATGGAGCAGGCGAAGAAGGCCTTGGAGGAGTTCAGCGCCTGAGCAGCGCCCATCTGTTCGCTGCGCCGCGGGTCCGGACAGAGGGCCGACGTCGGCTCCTTGCCGTACCTGGGGACAGCGCTGCACCACCAGCGGTCCGCGGACTGTGAGCCCCTGGCCGCGGGCCGTGCGCTCACTGCTTGATGCGATACACGTCGTAGACCCCCGGCACCGTCTTGATGATCGACATCACATGGTGAAGATGGATGGGGTCGCTGGATTCGAAGGTGAGTTTGATCCTGGCGAGCTGGTTGTGCATCACCGCGACTGTCGCCGAGGTGATGTTGACATGCTGGTCGGCCAGCGCACGGGTGATGTCGGCCAGCGCTCCGGGGCGGTCGAGCATCTCCACTGCGATGCTCACAAGGAAGCCGCTCGAGGAGTCGGGGGCCCACTCGACTTTCACGATGCGATCGGGATGGCTCAGCAGATTCTCCGCATTCGTACAGTCGCGGCGGTGCACCGACACGCCGTTCTCGCGCGTGACGAAGCCGATGATCTCGTCGCCCGGCATGGGGGTGCAGCACTTCGCGAGTTTCACCCACATGTCCGCGTCGCCATCCACGATGATGCCGGAGTTGTTGCTCGTCGGGCGCACAGTACGGCCCTGGCGGGGCAACACGGAAGTCTCTTCGAGGCTCTCGCCGACAGCGCCCTCGAAACCACCCTCGGTTTCCATCAGGCGCTGCACCACGCTCGCCGCGCTGACCGTCCCCTCACCCACCGAGGCGTACAGGGAATCGACGCTTGTCAACCGCAGTTCATCGGCGACAGCGGTGAGATGTTCCAGGGTCAGCAGACGCTGCATGGGAACCCCGCTGCGGCGTAGTTGCTTGGCCAGCGCGTCCTTGCCGAGGTCTACTGCCTCTTCGCGGCGTTCCTGGGTGAAGTGGTGCCGGATCTTGGATTTGGCGCGCGGGCTCACCACGAAGTTCAGCCAGTCGCGGCTCGGGCCTGCATTGGCAGCCTTGGAGGTGAGGATCTCGACGATGTCCCCGTTTTCGAGTTTTCTCTCCAGAGGCGCCAGCTTGCCGTTCACCCGCGCGCCGATGCAGCGATGCCCGACCTCGGTGTGAATGGCATAGGCCAGATCCACCGGTGTCGCACCCTGGGGCAGAGCCATGACATCGCCCTTGGGGGTGAAGACGTAGACCTCGCGGGTCTGGATCTCGAATCGCAGGGAGTCGAGGAATGCCTCGGGGTCCTGCTCCTCCTTGGTCCACTGGTTGAGCTGGTGCACCCAGGCGAGGTCGGTGCCCTCGGGGTCGATCTTGCCGCCCGAGGCGTTCGGGTCTTCCTTGTACTTCCAGTGCGCCGCGACGCCGTATTCGGCACGCCGATGCATCTCATGGGTACGGATCTGGAACTCCACGGGATGGTTGCCCGAGCTGAGCACAGTGGTGTGCAAGGACTGGTACATGTTGAATTTCGGCATCGCGATGTAGTCCTTGAACCGGCCTGGCAGCGGGTTCCAGTGGGTGTGGATCACCCCGAGCGCCCCATAGCAGTCGCGGGTGGTGTCCACCAGGATGCGAAGGCCGACCAGATCGTAGATGTCGGCGAAGTCGCGGCCCCTGACGACCATCTTCTGGTAGATCGAGTAATAGTGCTTGGGCCGGCCGTAGACGGTGGCCTTGATGCCTGCATCCTTGAGATAGTTCTTGACCTCGTCGATGACCTCGCGCAACTGCTGCTCACGCTTGGGCGCGGCCTGCGCCACCAGCCTGACGATCTCGTCGTAGACCTTGGGCTGCAAGGTGGAGAAGGAAAGGTCTTCCAGCTCCCACTTGATGGCGTTCATGCCGAGCCGATGGGCAAGCGGCGCGTAGATCTCCAGCGTCTCCCGTGCGATCCGGTTCTGTTTGTCGGGCCGCAGGAAACCCAGCGTCCGCATATTGTGCAGCCGATCCGCCAGCTTGATGACGAGCACGCGGATGTCGCGGCTCATCGCGATGACCATCTTGCGGATCGTCTCGGCCTTGGCGGAGTCGCCGTACTGCACCTTGTCCAGCTTGGTCACCCCGTCGACCAGGATGGACACCGTCTCCCCGAAGTCGGCCTTGAGCTGTTCGATGGTGTAGCTGGTGTCCTCGACGGTGTCGTGCAGCAGCGCCGCGCACAGCGTGGGTTCGGTCATGCCGAGCTCAGCGAGGATGGTGGCCACCGCGAGCGGATGAGTGATGTAGGGGTCGCCGCTCTTGCGAGCCTGTCCAGAGTGATAGTGCTCTGCTGTGCGGTAGGCACGCTCGATGAGCGCCAGATCAGCCTTGGGGTGGTTGCTGCGGACCACGGAGAACAGCGGATCGAGCACGGCCGACTGAGGAGCCTTCACCGCACCGAGACGCGCCAGCCGCTGGCGCATTCGCAGCCTCGGCTGTTCGGGACCGGATGCGATGGTCTCCATGCCCTTGGACGGGCCTGGGGAGGCGGGCGGGAGCTGTGACTGAACGCCATGCCCGTAGGGGCCGTACACTTCATCGGTCGACATCTGTGCACCCCCTCCCCTTGTCGGTGGACCAAGCTTAGTGTTGCTCAGCCCCTTGGTATCAACAGCTCAGAACCGAGGAGAAGCTGTGCACTCCGCACTCCTCCAGGTGCGTCCGGCCGCCCAGGGCCTTCAACTCGATGACTGTTTCCACGTGCACGAGCTCGGCCCCCTCGCGGAGGATGAGCTTGGCCGCAGCACCCAGAGTGCCACCGGTGGCAAGGAGGTCGTCCACGAGCAGCACGCGCTGGCCGGGCAGCAGGGCGTCCTGATGGATGTTGAGCACTCCCGTGCCGTACTCCAGGGAATAGGACTCCTCGAAAACTGGCGCAGGAAGCTTGCCAGGTTTGCGCACCGGCACGAAGCCGACACCCATCTCCAAGGCCATCGGGGCGCCGAACAGAAAACCGCGGGAGTCGATGCCGACGATGATGTCGACCGGCTCGGGAGCCTGGTCGATCAGCACCTCAATGGTGTCCCGCAGGCCGTCGGGATCGGACAGCAGCGGCGTAATGTCGCGGAACTGCACCCCGGGCTCGGGGAAATTGGGAATGGTCCGGACCAGATTGCCGATCTCGGCCACACGGGGGTCGGCCTCAGACATAGCTCACTTCTTCCGCTGGCTGCGTGGCTTGCGCGCCGGCTGTTTTCGGCTGGACGGCTTGGACGCAGGCTTCCGGCGGGTGTCCTCCGCAGGTCCGGTCTGCGATGACGCGCCCGATTCTGCGCTCACCGCTGTCGCGGTTTCGTTGAGCAACGAGGTCTCCTCGCTGGTCGTCACCACCGACGTCTTCACCGCGACCTTGGGCGACGTGCGGTTGCGGGAGCGCTCAACAGCGGCAGCGTGCTTCTTCATCGCCGGTTCCGCCTCGCGAAGCTGGGCGAGCAGCGGTGTGGCGATGAAGATCGAGGAATAGGCGCCGGTCACCATGCCGATGAGCAAGGCGAGCCCGAGGTCGGCCAGCGGGCCCTCCCCACCCAGGAAACCGACGCCGGCGATGAGCAGCGCGAGCACTGGCAGGATGCCGATGAGCGTGGTGTTGATCGACCGCACGAGCACCTGGTTGACAGCCTCATTGGCAGCCTCGGAGAAGGTGCGCTTCTGGTGCGTGATGTCTGTGGTGTTCTCGCGCACCTTGTCGAAGACCACCACGGTGTCGTAGAGCGAGTAGCCGAGAATGGTGAGTACGCCGATCAGCGTGGACGGTGTCACAGTGAATCCCACCAGGGCATAGATGCCGACGGTGACGATCAGGTCGTGGGCCAGCGCGACCAACGCCGACACGGCCATCCGCCATTCCCTGAAGAAGACCCAGATCATCAGCCCGACGAGAACCAGGAAGACGATCAGCGCCTGGAGGGCCTTGTCAGTGATCTGGTGACCCCATGAGGGGCCGATCAGTGAATAGTTCACCTTCTCCGGCGTGGTACCGGCGGCGTGGGCCAGCGCCTCGCGCATGGTCGTGACTTCGCCGGCGGACAGGCTGCGGGTCTGCACGCGCACCGAGTTGCCACCCAGCGTGGTCACCTCTGTGCCGTCCAGATTCGGCACGCCTGCATTGGCGGCCGCCTGTTTGTACTCGGGGATCGTCTGGGAGCTCACGGCGCTCACCGGGGCGGTGAACACCGAACCACCCTCGAAGTCGATGCCGAGGTTCAGCCCGCGTGTGAACAGCGCCACGACAGAGATGAGCAACAGGACCGCCGAGATGGTGTACCAGCGGCGCCGATGCCCGACGAAGTCGAAGCCGAACTCGCCGGTGTAGAGCCGGTGAGCAAAGCTGGTGGACTGCGGCGTGATCTCGTCGGGCGTCTCAGCCTCAGTGCGCGTGGTCTTGTCCGTCTGGCTCATCGTGACTCCTCGGCCCCGGCAGCGGCTGTCTTCGCGCTGTCATGGTGGGCCTGCCGGGTGCGCGACCTTCGTCTGCCCGTCAGGGACGCCCGGCTCACCCCGAGATGCTCGGGTTCGAAGCCCGAGAAGCGCTGCCCGGTGCCGTAGAAGTGCGTCCGGCCGAGCAGGGTGACCAGCGGATGGGTGAAGAAGAAGACGACGAACAGGTCGATGCCGGTAGTCACGCCGAGGGTGAAGGCGAAACCCTTGACCTCGCCGATGGCCAGCACGAACAGCACGACAGCGCTCAGCATCTGCACCGCATCCGCCATCACGATGGTGGTGCGTGCCTTGGTCCAGCCACTCTGGATGGAGTGCTGCAGGGAATATCCGTCGCGGATCTCGTCACGTATTCGTTCGAAATAGACGATGAACGAGTCGGCTGTGACGCCGATGGCCACGATGGCGCCGGCGATGCCGGGCAGGTTCATCGCAAAACCAACCGTGGCGCCCAGCAGCACGATGGTGGCCCAGGTGACCAGGGCCGCGGCGAGCAGTGAACCCACCACGACCACACCGAGCCCGCGATAGTAGAGGAAGCTGTACAGCACGACGAGCGCGAGCCCGATGATGCCGGCGATGATGCCGGCCTTCAGCTGGTCGCCACCCAGGCTGGCCGAGACGGTATCGACGGAGGACACGTCGAAGCTGACCGGAAGGGCACCGAACTTCAACTCATTAGCCAGCGTCCTGGCGGTGTCCTGGTTGATGCTGTCGCCGGAGATGCTCGCGCTGCCATCGGTGATGGCAGAGGAGACACTGGGCGCGGAAACCACCTTGCCGTCGAGCACGATGCCGAACTGGTTCTTCGGCTGGGTCTGCTGGGCGAGCTGCGTGGTGACCTGACCGAATCGATCGGTTCCCTGGGAGTTGAACTTCAACGAGACCTGCCAGGCGACCTCCCCCTGCGGGATCCCGGCCTGGGAGTCGGTGATGGCAGTGCCACTGATCAGCTCCGGGCCGAGCAGGTACTTGATCTTGCCGTCCTCGCTGCATGCGAACAGCGGTTGATCGGAGACATTGGGGAAGGGATCGCCGCAGTTCCAGGACGCAAAGTCGGTGGTGTCCTGGGTGCTCGGCTGCCATGCCAGCAGCTTGGAGAAGTCAGGAGCGGTCGCGGCTGGTGCCGTGGGGCGGGGGCCTCCGGTGGGTGAGGGCAGCAGGCCAGCGGTGGCCGGAGCCGTCACAGGGGTGGGCGTGGGAGTGGGCGAGGGCAACAGCCCGGCGGTGGCCGGTGCGCTCGGATTGGCACTCGAAGACGATCCGGTGGACTGCTGGGCGTCGAAGACATTGCGGAAACCCAGTTGAGCGGTACTGCCCACCAGCTGCACCAGCTCGTCATTGCTCACATTGGGCACCGCCACCTGGATCTGGTGATCTCCCTGCAGGGTCACCGAGGATTCGCCCACACCGAGCGCGTCGACGCGCTTCTGGATGATCGTCTGGGCTGTTTCGAGATTCTGTTTGGAGGGTGCCGAACCATCGGCGTTGTTCCGCGCCGTGAGGGTGATGGTCGTACCACCCTTCAGGTCCAGACCGAGGCGTGGGGTCCACGTCTTGCTGACTGCCATGAGCGTGTAGAGGGCCACCAGGATGAGGCCGAAGATGATCAGCCGGCGTCCTGGGAAGGTGTGCTGTGATCCAGTGTTGCGTGCCATGTGAAGTGCGTCCCGAAGGGACTACTTGCTGTCTCCTCCGGTGTGATTCTTGTTGTCAGGTGATCCGGCAAGCGGCTCATCGGCCACCTGCCCGTCCACCGGTGTCGTGTCGGGATCGGTGCGCGGCTCTTCCGGCGCGAGGGGGGACGCGGGGGTCTCGTCGAGGGGAAGCAGCGAGGGGGTGCCCTCAGGGGCGGAGGTCTCGGCTGGTTCGTCCGGCTCGGCGTCCTGGTCGACGTCGGCGTACTCGAACTCTTCTTCCTCAGGGGCGATGATCTTCGCCACGGCCTGCCGCACGACGGTGATGTCCACGCCTGGTGCAAGCTCGATCACGAGCTGCTTGTCGCCCGCCGCACGGATCGAGCCGAAGATTCCGCTGGTCAGCATCACCCGGGCGCCTGGCTTGGCCGCTGCGAGCATGTCCCTCTGCTTCTGCTGCTGCTTCTTCTGCGGGCGGATCATCAGGAAGTACATGGCAGCGAACATCACCACGACCAGAATGATCAGGGACGAGCCTTGCATTGTTGTCCTCACTTCTCGGGGGCACCCGCCTGGGCGCCCCTAGCTCTGAGACACACCCAGCTCGGCATGCCCTGCTCCTCCGCACACCGGGGCTGGCATGCGGCAGTCGCTTGTGCTGTGCCACGGTAAACGTGACAGGTCCACTTGTAGTACGCCACGGTGAACGCGGCGAGTCCAGCGGCACACCACACACGGCGTGCCCAGGCGAGCTTACCGGTTCTGGCTGAGGGTCACGAGCTGTGACCTCGTGTCGGCTTGCCCGACACGAACCTGAAATCACGTGTCGGCTTGCCCGACACGAACCTGAAATCACGTGTCGGCTTGCCCGACACACGCGTGGACAAGGGTGAAGATTCAGCTGAACAGATCGGGATCCGGCTCATCGGTGCCCGAGCCTGCCCTCTGGGCAGCCTCCACAGGAGGTGTGAGACCGAGGTGTTCCCAGCCTGCGGGCATGGCGACACGGCCTCTGGGGGTGCGCATCAGGAAGCCCTGCCTGACCAGGAAGGGCTCCGCGACCTCCTCCACAGTTTCGGTCTCCTCCCCCACGCTGATGGCCAGTGTGGACAGGCCAACCGGCCCGCCACCGAATTTCCGGCAGATGGCATCCAGCACACTGCGATCCAGCCGGTCCAGACCCAGCTCGTCCACCTCGTACAGTTTCAGCGCAGCCCGTGCCAGATCGGCGTCGATCTGGCCGTCCGCGTTCACCTGGGCGTAATCGCGCACCCTGCGCAGCAAACGGTTCGCGATGCGTGGGGTGCCGCGCGAACGCGACGCGATGATCTGGGCCGATTCGGTATCGATCCGCACGTCGAGCTTCGCGGCCGAACGCAACACGATGCCACGCAGATCGTCCACCTCGTAGAAGTCCAGCTGCGCGGTGAAACCGAAACGGTCCCGCAGCGGCGAGGGCAGCAGACCGGCCCTCGTGGTGGCTCCGACAAGGGTGAACGGCGGGATCGTGATGGGAATGGCGGTGGCGCCCGGGCCCTTGCCGACAATCACATCGACCCGGAAGTCCTCCATGGCCAGATAGAGCATCTCCTCGGCCGGGCGTGACATCCGGTGGATCTCGTCGAGGAAGAGCACCTCGCCCTCGACCAGTCCGGACAGGATCGCTGCCAGATCGCCGGGATGCTGAATGGCAGGGCCCGAGGTGATGTGCAGCGGGACGCCCATCTCGGCGGCGATGATCATTGCCAGCGTCGTCTTGCCCAGGCCGGGCGGCCCGGCCAGCAGCACATGGTCGGGGGTGCTGCCGCGATGCTTCGCTGCGTCCAGCACCAGGCCGAGCTGGCCGCGCACCCGCGGCTGCCCCTCGAACTCTGCGAGTCTGCTGGGCCGCAGCGCCGCCTCGGCGGCCTGCTCCTCCGGTTGCCCGACCGGGTCCACCGGCGAATGCTCCATCATGATCAGGCCCTCGCCAGTGAGGCAAGGGCGGCCTTCATGAGCACCGAGACCGAGGGCATCGGCTGCTCAGCTGCCATCGGGGCGATGGCCTGGCAGGCGGCCTCGGCGTCCTTGGCATTCCAGCCCAGCGACTCCAGGCCCTCGCAGATCTGCTCGCGCCACTGCTCACCCGTGACGGTGGGCGGGACTTCAGGCACCTGGACAGCGAGCTGGTTCACCTTGTCCTTCAATTCGATGACGAGCTTCTGGGCACTCTTTCGTCCCACCCCGGGCACGGTGCACAGTACCCCGAGGTCTTCGGCGCGCACCGCTGCGGCGAGCTGCCGAGGACTCAGCACGCTGAGGATTGCCAGGGCCAGTTTCGGACCGACGCCGCTGGCGGAGCGGCACAGCTCGAAGCAGTCGCGTTCCTCGGGCGAGGCGAAGCCGTAAAGATTCATGGCATCCTCGCGCACGACCATGCAGGTGTGCAGGCAGGCGGTCTCCCCCATTCGCAGACCCGCCGTGGTGGCCGGTGTGCTGGCCACCCGCAGACCCAGGCCGTTGACATCGATGACTGCCCATGTGGTGGCGAGCTGGACGATCTCGCCGCGGAGTCTGGCGATCACGAGGCGCTCCGCCCGGTGACTCGGGTTCCGGACCTTGCCGGGGCCTTCTTCAGATATTGATTCCAGGACGTGGTGGGCCGTTTCTTGGCCGCCGCTGCGGCATAGCGGTTCTGCACTCCACCGCGCCACAGGTGGGTGATGGCCTGCGCCAGCGCGTCGGCGGCGTCCGCAGGCGACGGTGCAGCCTGCAGCCCGAGCACCCTGGCCACCATGGCGCCGACCTGCGCCTTGTCGGCCTGCCCAGATCCGGTGAGGGCGGCCTTGACCTCGCTGGGGGTGTGCAGCGCAACGGTCTTGCCCGCCCGGGCGCCGATCAGCATGGCGATGCCAGCCACCTGCGCAACACCGGTGACGGTGGGCAGGTTGTGCTGGGCGAAGACCTGCTCGATGGACACAACATCGGGTTGGTAGCTGTCGAACCACTCCGTCAACCCCTGCTCGATGGCGAGCAGCCGCTGGGGATGGGCCAGCTGAGGGCTGGTGCGCACCACCCCGACGGCCACGAAATGCGGACGCGTGCCGATCTGGCCGTCCACGATGCCGACGCCGCACCGGGTAAGGCCGGGATCCACGCCCATCACACGCACCCTGCCGGCCTCCTCGTGACTGTGCGACCGGCGGTATCCGAACGCATGTTCGACATTCTAGGTCAACGTGCCACTGCCACCAGGGCTGACACCCCCTCACATACCGGGAGCGGGTCAACACCTGGAACCGGAGGAGTGTCAGTCCTCCGCGGCTTCGAGCGCCTGCTCGACGCTCTCCGGATAGTCGGCATTGGTGTAGACATTCTGCACATCATCCAGGTCATCGAGGATGTCCACGATCTTCTCGATCTTCTGGGCGGCCTCGACATCCTCGACCTGCTGGCTGAAGCTCGGCACGAAGCTGACCTCGGCGGAGTCGTAGTCGATGCCGGCCGCCTGCACTGCCTTGCGCACCTCGACCAGGTCGTTGGGATCGCTGATGAGCTCGAAGACCTCGCCCTGATCGGCGATGTCCTCGACCTCGGCCTCGAGCACCGCCTCCATGAGCGAGTCCTCGTCGATGGTGCGGGTGGTCGTCTTGCGGCCCTCCTCCACCTCGAAACTCTTGGGCACGGTGACGACACCCTTGCGCGCGAACAGCCGCTGGACCGAACCACCGTCGGCCATCGTGGCGCCATTGCGGGTGATGGCGGTGCGCACATCGGCCACGGCACGATTGCGGTTGTCGGTGAGGCACTCGATGAGCAGGGCGACGCCCTCAGGCCCGTAGGCCTCGTACATGATCTCTTCGTAGTTGACCGAGTCGTCACCATCGCCGGAACCGCGCTTGACGGCGCGATCGATGTTGTCGGCCGGCACGGAGTTCTTCTTGGCCTTCTGGATGGCGTCGTACAGTGTCGGGTTGCCGCTGGGATCCCCGCCGCCGACACGCGCCGACACCTCGATGTTCTTGACCAGCTTGGCGAACAGCTTGCCGCGCTTGGCGTCGATGGCAGCCTTCTTGTGCTTGGTCGTGGCCCACTTGGAATGACCGCTCATGACCAGAACCCCTTCCCGGACTTGTTCAGCTTCAGCTGGCAGAGGGCTGGCAGGCCCAAGCAGCAAACGCGCCAATCCTACCGAGCCCACCGCAAGTGGTCACATCACGGCGCCCCGTGTGAGTCCTGGCGGCTACAGATCGTCCTCTGTCATGGTGCGGCCGTAGACCACCACGCGTTCGGTTGCGGTGTATCCCATGGAGCCGAAGAAGGCCTCCGCATGTGCGGGGTCCTCGGTGTCCACGCCGATGCCGGCCGAGCTGAATCCGGCCTTGCAGAATCCCCTGATCGACTCGGTGATCAGCCCCCGACCGATTCCCTTGCCACGGCACCACGAGCAGACGCCAAGCCTCTCCGTCCATCCCTCGTTGGTCTCGTCGTCGTAGCTTCGGTTGATGACATATCCGACCACCTGTCCGTGCGAGGCATCGGCGTGGGAGGGGTGGCGTCCCTTGAGCAGTGCCACCCATGACAGCTGAAGGCGTGCGGCGCCCTCGTTCAAGGAGGCCTCCCAGTCCGCCCGGGACACCGGTGAGGAACCGGGCCTGGTGGCGAATGCCTCGTTGTGAGCGCTGCGCACCTGCTCCGACAGCGATTCCTCGAAGGGCTCGATGGCTATCTCGCCGAGATCGGCAGGCAAGGGCAGCACATCGGGATTCAACGGCCTGTGCATGTCGAAGAACCAGCGCTGCGGTGTGAGGCCGGCTGCCGCGATGACAGTACTCAGGCCGACCCTCTTCTCGTCCACAGTGGTGCCCACCCACAGCGGACGGGTGTTTGCGGTGCGGATGTGCTGGTACCACTGCTTGGCCCGAGCGACCAGCCACAGGGTGAGCCGGTGGCGGATCAGCTGGTGGCGCCATGCGGGATGCACGCCGACCTCGAACCAGACCCGCGGGTTGGGATCGTCGCTCGGCGAGGGATGGTTCCAGCCATAGGCGACGATGCTGCCGCCTTTTTCCCTGCCGACGACAGCGTGCTCATGGGGATGGGCTCCCGGTGCGTTCCATGAGGCCAGGAAGTCCTCGTAGCTGCCGGGCTGGACGGGGTCATCCATGTAGTCGATGGCGGCACGCAGCTCGGTGAGCTGGCGGAGGTCCTCGAAGTTGAGAAAGTCCCAGTCCAGTACGTCGTCGACGAAGGCCTCCTGCCAATCGGGGCTCATCGTGCCGCCGCCAGGGCTTGGGGCAGTGTGAACGCCCCCACGTACAGGGCAGTGCCGATGATGGCGCCCTCGACGCCCTCGGGCACGAGTTCGTGCAGCGCCACGATGTCGTCGACGGTGCTGATGCCCCCGGAGGCCACAACGGCCGCACCGGTTCTGGAGCAGACCAGTTTGAGCAACTCGAGATTGGGGCCGGAGAGCATGCCGTCGCTGGCCACGTCGGTCACCACGTAGCGTTCGCAGCCGGCTTCGTCCATCTGCGCGAGGGTGTCCAGAAGTTCACCGCCCTCACGGGTCCAGCCGCGGGCGGCGAGCTTGGTGCCGCGCACATCCAGGCCAATCGCGATCCGGTCGCCGTAGCTGCGGATCACCTGTTCACACCACTTCGGATTCTCCAGAGCGGCGGTGCCGATATTCACCCTGCGGCAACCTGTGGACAACGCCCTCTCGAGGGTTTCGTCATCACGGATTCCGCCGGACAGCTCGACATTGACCTCGACCGAGGCAACCACTTCGGCCAGCAACTTCGCATTGGAACCACGCCCGAAGGCGGCGTCGAGGTCGACCACGTGCAGCCAGCTGGCGCCGAGTTCGCACCAGCGCTTGGCAGCATTCTGCGGGTCGCCGAACACCTTCTCGCTTCCGGCGACACCCTGGACGAGCTGAACAGCCTGTCCGGACTGGATGTCGACGGCGGGCAGGAGCGTCAATGCGGTGTTCTCGGTCACAGAAGTGACCCTAACTCACCGCTATTTCTGTGCCGAGACTCCCAACCAGTTGCGCAGCAGCCGCGCGCCGGCAGCGCCTGATTTCTCGGGGTGGAACTGCGTCGAGCACACCTGCCCCCACTCGACGGCGGCAACGAAGCGGTCGCCGTCGTGCTCGCACCAGGTCACGACGGCGTCATCGGGCACCCCGTCGTGCGCACCATAGGAGTGCACGAAATAGAAGCGCTGATTCTCAACGCCCTCGAAGAGGGTGCTGCCTTCGCCAGGTGCGACCTGGTTCCAGCCCATGTGCGGGAGCCGCGGAGCCTGCAATCTGTCGATGGTCCCGGGATAGATGCCGATGCCCTCGGCCTGCTCGCCGTGCTCCACCCCCTTGGCGAAGAGCACCTGGTGACCGACGCAGATTCCCAGCATGGGGCGGCCCTGGGCCACCCAGTCACGCACGAAACCGACCCCACCGGCGGCGTCGAGCTGGTTCATGCACGCCGCGAAGGCTCCCACGCCGGGAACCACGAGACGCTCGCAACTGCCCAACTCGCCCAGATCGGAGGTGAGGTGCACCTGCGCCCCGGCGGCGTCGAGCGCCCGGCAGGCGGAGTGCAGATTGCCCGAGCCGTAGTCGAGCACCCCGACCGTTGGGGCGGCGCTCACAGCGCACCCTTCGTGCTCGGCACTCCTGTGACCCGGGGATCGGGTTCCACGGCGGCCCTCAGCGCCCTGGCGAGGGCTTTGAACTGCGCCTCCACGATATGGTGCGGCTCCCGCCCGGCCAGCAGCCTCAGATGGACGCACAACCCCGCGTTGATGGCGAAGGACTCCACCACGTGATAGGTCATGGATCCGGAGTAGAGCACCCCGGAACCACCGATCCTGGCGGTGACCTGGGACTCCGGTTCACCCGTGCACACCACATAGGGCCGCCCCGCAACGTCGACGACGGCCTGGGCCAGCGCCTCGTCCAGCGGAATGATCGCATCGCCGAAGCGGCGGATGCCGCGCTTGTCGCCCAGGGCCTGGGCCAGCGCCTGACCGAGCACGATGGCGGTGTCCTCGACGACGTGGTGGCCGTCCACCTGGAGGTCGCCGGTGGCTTTCACCTCCAGGTCGATGAGCGAGTGCTTGGACAGCGAGGTGAGCATGTGGTCGAAGAAACCCACGCCGGTGCTGATGGAGGAGCTGCCGGTGCCGTCCAGATTGAGGCTGACGGTGACCTGCGACTCCGAGGTGACCCTTTCGATCGTCGCGGTACGCGCCGTACCAGTGCCGGTCATCGCACTCCTCCTTGGCTGCGGTCGAGCACATCCGAGGCGGCAATCACCGAGGTGAGCGCCTCCCTGAACCTGGCAAGATCCTCGGGCGTGCCGACGCAGACCCGGAGGAACTGGTCTGGCCCTGTCTCGCGCACCAGCACTCCCCTGTCCAGCAGGCCCTGCCACACCGCGTGACGATCGATGAACCGGCCGAAAAGGCAGAAGTTGGACTGGCTGGGAACGACCTCCAGACCGACGCGGCGCAACCACTCCTGCAGCTGCTGGCAGGCGTCCCGCAGTGCCGCCACCTGCGCCAGCATCTCCGCCCGGTTCGCCAGTGCGACACGGGCGATGGCCTGGGTGGGTGCCGACAGGTGATAGGGCAGCCGCACGATCCGGCAGGCGTCGACGATCGCGGGCGCCGCCGCGAGATAGCCGACCCTGCCCCCGGCAAGCGCGAAGGCCTTGCTCATGGTGCGGCTCACGATGAGACGCCCGAAGCGCGGCAGCAGCGCCAGGGCCGAGTCCTCGGGGAACTCGGTGAACTCCTGATATGCCTCATCGACGACCACCAAGGCGTCGGTGTGCTCGCATATCTCCTCCACCACCTTGACCGGCGTGGTCGTACCGGTCGGATTGTTGGGAGTGGTGATGAGCACCAGATCGGCGTGCGTCTCGTCGAGGGCGCCCAACACCAGCTCGGCGTCCAGCGTGAAGTCCTGCTTGCGAGGCACCGTGACATATCCGCTGTGCGTATTGCGCGCGTACTCCGGGTACATGGAGTACGTGGGCGTGAACGTGAGCACGGTGCGCCCGGGGCCGCCGAAGGCAGACAGCACGTGAGTCATCACCTCGTTGCTGCCATTGGCAGCCCAGATGTTGTCCACCCCCAATCCGAAGCCGAGATACTTCGCCAGGTCGCAGCGCAGACCGATGGCTTCCCGATCCGGATAGCGGTTCAGGGAGCGTGCGGTCTTCTCGATGGCGGCCGCCATCTGGGCGCGCACCTTGGCGCTGGGCGGGTAGGGATTCTCGTTCGTGTTCAGGCACACCGCCACATCGAGCTGTGGCGCCCCATAGGGCTCCTCGCCGACAAGCTCTGGGCGCAGCGGGAGCTGGTCCAGGGTGATCGAAGCATCGGCGGTGGGGAATTGGCCGACGGTCATCGTTGCTCCTCCTGGTCGATGCGTACAGCAATGGCGTGGGCGTGCCCGGGCAGGTTCTCGGCCATCGCGAAGGTCTCCACCTTCGGGCCGATCTCCTGTAGCGCGGCCGCGGTGTAATCGATGACGTGGATCGCCTTCATGAAGGAGCGCACCGACAGGCCGGACGAGAAGTGCGCCGCGCCACCGGTGGGCAGTACATGCGTGGAGCCCGCCGAGTAGTCACCCAGCGGCACCGGCGCATGCGGCCCGACGAAGATCGCGCCGGCATTGGTGATCCGGCGCGCCACCGCGGCCGCTGCGGCCGTCTGGATCTCGAGGTGCTCGGCCGCGTAGTCATTGGCGACATCGATCCCCTGATCGATGTCGGCCACGATCACCGCCCCCGACTGCTCCCCCGTCAGTGAAGCCTTGAGGCGCTGCTTTGTGGCCAGCTGGTCAACCTGAGTCTCCAGCTCGCTCTGAACGGCCTCGACCAGCTCCCGGGAATCGGTGACGAGCACGGCACCGGCCATCGGATCGTGCTCGGCCTGGGAGATCAGATCGGCGGCCACCTGGACGGGGTCCGCGGTCGCATCGGCAAGCACCAGGATCTCGGTGGGGCCTGCCTCGGCATCGATCCCGACGCGCCCGCGCAGCAGCCGCTTGGCGGCCACCACATAGATGTTTCCAGGGCCAGTGATCATGTCGGCCTTGGGGCACAGCCCGCCCACTCCATAGGCGAACATCGCAATGGCCTGGGCGCCACCCACGGCGTAGACCTCGTCCACCCCGAGCAGCCTGGCAACGGCCAGGATCGTGGGATTCGGCAGACCCCTGAACTCGGCCTGGGGCGGCGTGGCGATGGCGATCGAGGAGACCCCTGCCACCTGCGCGGGAACCACATTCATGAGCACTGTGGATGCCAGCGGAGCAAGTCCGCCTGGTACGTACAGGCCAACCCTGGACACGGGCAGCAACACCTGGCCGATGTTGGCACCAGGAGCCAAGTCCACACTGCGCCAGTGCTCCTCGCGCTCGACCTCCTCGCAGACCACTCGGCGGCGCCGGATCGATTCCTCGACTGCGGCACGAAGCTCGGGATCCATGGCCTCCAGGGCGTCGTCCAGGGCTTGTTGTGGCACGCGAAGGTGCTCGGGGCTCACATGATCGAACTGCTCGGCGAAACGGCGCAGCGCCGCCTCGCCCTCCTCGGCGACGGCATGGCAGATCGGCTCCACCGCGGCAACCGCCGTCTCGACATCGAAGCATCCTCTCGGCAGCACCGATGAGTAGTCGTCACGGCGTTCGCCGCTCACATCCAGAATTCGAAGCACCATTGCATCCTATCGGCGCACAAACCGTGCGCCCGTCAGTCCCGTTCCTCGTGTACGACCGCACCGCCTCGATCTGCGCGGCACGGCAGTGGTGCAATGGGGCCGTGTCCACGAAGATCCAGAACCCATCGACGACACTGCCGTCCCGGCAGGACCAGCACTGAGCAGGGCAGTCACGACCATGTCCAAATCCTCGAAGAAATCCGGGCCCAACAAGTCCACCGGTACTCCGGCCACCGTCGCGCTGGACCGGGCCAAGGTGCCGCACACACTGCACTCCTACGAGCACGACCCGCGTGCCCACCACTTCGGTGAGGAAGCCGCCGTGGCGCTGGGGATCGACCCGGAGCGCATCTTCAAGACCCTTGTCGTGGAACTCACCAGCGCCGATGTGCCGCTGGTCACCGCAGTGGTGCCGGCCAGCGGCCAGCTGTCGCTGAAGGCAATCGCCTCGGCGACCCACGCGAAGCGCGCCGAGTTGGCCCCGCCCGCCGTGGCGCAGCGCACCACCGGATTCATCGTGGGCGGCATCTCCCCGATCGGCCAGAAGCACCAGACCCCGGTCTATCTGGATGCCAGCGCCCGCGAGCAGCAGACGATCTTCGTCTCAGCTGGACGCCGTGGCCTCAGCGTCGAGATCACCGCGCAAGACCTCGCCGAGTTGACGGGAGCGCAGTTCGCCGAGCTCGGCTGCTGACCGAACCAGCTGGCCCAAGTCGTCTGACACTGCCCGATACGGCAGTGTCAGGAACTATTTCTTGCCTTCCTTCGTGTCTTCCGGTCTTCCCTCGTGTCGTTTCGCCAGATCGGGAAACGCACGGAGCGATGGCGACTCGGCTGGGTGACTTCCGGTTCTTCGGGTTCGGCGGTGGGTTGGCGGATTTCTCGGTCGTCATGTCCCAGCGCGCTGTACAACAGGATCGGAATCAGCGTTCCGACAGGCCAGAACAGCCAGGCGGTGGGTGTGCGCAGCGTCAGGTCGATGGCCACCTGCTCGCCGGTGCTCGCGTAGGCCAGCCGTTCGAAGAAGTTGTGAGGCCCGAGAATCGCACCCATCCGCCAGCAGACCAGCGCACCCAACATCCCCGCAGCCACGGCGATCAATGCCACCGGCCACCCGAGAGCCTTGAGCCAGTGCCAGCACAGGGCCCCCAGACCGAGTCCGCCGAACATGCCGATGATCATGAAGTCGGCATCGGCGCCGAAGTATTCGGTGATCGTCCGATTGGTGATGGTCGCGGTTCCGTCCCCTGAGACTGTGACGGTGGGTGTGGGTGCGGTGAGCTTCCAGACGATGGCCGCCAGAATGCCCACGAGCAGCACGGCAAGTCCGAACAGGGCCAGCTGGGACGCCAGGTGACGCCGGGTCAATCTGGGGCCCACGGTGGTGGCACCGTGCACCTCAATGGCATCGTCCCTGCCCAGCGACCCGGGCGAGCCGGCGGCAGCACTCGCGTTGCCGGCCATCTCGGCTGTCTGCTCCATCGCTTCGCTCCTCGTGTGACGCGCTCAGGCTATACGGCCATGCACGATGGACCGAGCAATGCCTTGAGATCTGCCATCAACGGCTGTTCATTGGTGACACGCAGCGCATCACCCAGACGCAGTGTGGTGGCCTTGGACGAGCCTTCCAGTCGCAGCCGCACCTCGGTGCCACCCGGATGACAGCTGAGTACATGCTTGAGTTCGGCGACCAGTGGCGGCTGGCAGCGCAGCATGGGCAGCCGGATGGTCACCGGCCCCTCCATGGCGCGCCGGATTTCGGGCAGCACCAACTCGTTGGCCTGCATCTCGATGACCTCGTCCTTGTCGACGATCCGGCCGCGCACCCGGACGATCTGGTCAGGGGCGAGCTGGGTGAGGCAGGTCTCGTACACATTCGGGAAGATGAGCACCTGCATCGAGGCATCCAGGTCCTCCACCGTGATGATCGCCCAGAATGCGCCGTTCTTGGTCTGCTTGCGCTGGACCTGGGTGATCATGCCGCAGATGGTTTCGGTGTGGCCGTCCAGTTCCTGGCCGTTCTCTGCCACCTCGGCCAAGCCGATGGAGCGTTCGGCTGCGAGCACATGCTCCAGGCCGTGCAGCGGATGGTCCGAGACGTACAGGCCGAGCATCTCGCGTTCGAAACCGAGCTTGGTGGTCTTGTCCCAGTCCTCTATCTCGGGAACCTCGTGCTGCAGCCCGCCAACACCGGCATCGGCCGAGTCCGAGCCGAGTCCGAACAGATCGTCCTGGCCGTTGGCCTGGTTGCGTTTGAGTTCGATGACGCCGTCGACAGCCTGCTCGAAGACCTCCATGATCGCCCGGCGGGAGTGCCCCATGGAATCGAAGGCGCCCGCCTTGGTGAGCGACTCGATGCAGCGCTTGTTGCACACGCTGACCGGAACATGGTCCAGGAACTCGTAGAAATCCTTCGCCGGGCCATGCTCCTCGCGGGATTCCACGATGCCTCCGACGACGGACTCGCCGACATTGCGGACCGCGCCCAGGCCGAAGCGGATGTCCTCGCCCACTGCGGTGAACTCGTTCTCCGAGGCATTGACATCGGGCGGCAGCACCTTGATGTGGCGCGACCTCATGTCGGTGAGGTAGAGCGCCATCTTGTCCTTGTCGTCGGAGACCGAGGTGAGCAGCGCGGCGCCGTATTCGGCCGGGTAATTGGCCTTCAGATAAGCCGTCCAGTAGCTGACAAGGGCATATCCGGCGGCATGGGACTTGTTGAAGGCGTACCCGGCGAAGGGCACCATGACATCCCACAGCGCCTTGATGGATTCGTCGGAGTAGCCGTTGGCGCGCATTCCCTTCTGGAAGGGCGTGAAGTTCTGGTCCAGGATGTATTTCTTCTTCTTGCCCATCGCGCGGCGCAGAAGATCAGCACCGCCCAGGGTGTAGCCCGCGAGCTTACGGGCGATCGCCATGATCTGCTCCTGGTAGACGATCAGGTGATAGGTGGGCGCCAGGATCTCGTCGAGGTCATCCTTCAACTCAGGGTGAATCGGCACGATCGGACGACGGTGGTTCTTCCGCTCGGCGTATTCGACGTGCGCATTGGCACCCATCGGGCCCGGCCGGTACAGCGCGATGACGGCGATGATGTCGTCGAAACCGGTGGGGCCCATCTGGCGCAGCAGACCGCGCATCGGGCCGCCATCGAGCTGGAAGACGCCCAGCGTGTCGCCGCGGCCCAGCAGCTCGTAGGTGGCCGGATCATCCAGCGGCAGCGCCGACAGGTCGACATCCTCGCCCCGGTTGCGCTTGATGATCTTGAGGCAGTTGTCCATGATGCCGAGGTTGCGCAGGCCGAGGAAGTCCATCTTCATGAGGCCCATGGCCTCGAGCTGCGGGTAGGCGAATCCGGCGATGATCATGCCGTCCTTGTCCCGCTTGTGCATCGGGATCAGGTTGAGCAGTTTCTCGCTGGACAGGATGAAGGCACAGGCGTGCACGCCGGTGCCGCGGATCATGCCCTCGATACCCAGGCCGGTGTCGACGACCCTCTTCACATCGGGGTTGGTGTCGCACAGCTCGCGGAATTCCTGGCCCTCGGCGTAGCGCGGATGGTCGGGGTTGAACAGGTCCTTCAGCGGGACACCCTTGCCCATCACATCCGGCGGCATCGCCTTGGTGATCTTGTCCCCGAGGCTGAACGGATAGCCGAGGATGCGGTTGGCGTCCTTGACGGCTGCCTTCGCCTTGATCTTCGAGAAGGTGTTGACCTGGGAGGTGTACTCCTCGCCGTACTTGTGGGTCACATAGTCGATGACCTTGTCGCGCTGACGATCGTCGAAGTCGAGGTCGATGTCGGGCGGGTTGACGCGCTCGGGGTTGAGGAAGCGCTCGAACAGCAGGCCGTGCTCCAGCGGATCGATCTGGATGATGCCGGTGAGGTAGGCGATGATCGAGCCGGCCGCCGAGCCGCGTCCGGGCCCCACTGGCACGCCCATGCTGCGCGCCGCATCGCAGATGTCGGAGACGACCAGGAAGTAGGAGCTGAAACCGAGCGGTTCGATGACGCTCAGCTCGGTCTTCACGCGCTGCATCACGGCATCACTGGGATGGTCGCCGTAGCGCTTCTTCAGGCCGATCTCGATCTTCTTGCGAAGATAGCTCTCCTGCGTCTCGCCCTCCGGCACGTCGAACTGCGGCATCCGGTCGACATGGGCGAAGACCTCATCGTAGGGCTCGATGCGCTCGGCGATCGCCAGGGTATTGTCGCAGGCCTCCTCCAGGCCGGGGAACAGCGCCCTCATCTGGTCGTTGGATTTGATGAAGTAGCCGGAGCCGTTGAAGTGGAAGCGTTTCGGGTCGTCCTTGTTGCGGCCCACGCCGATGCACAGCAGATTGTCGTGGGCGTCGGCCTGGTCCTCGGTGACATAGTGCGAGTCGTTGGTGGCCAGCAGCGGGATGTTGAGTTTCTTGGCGAGCCGCAGCAGGTCGTCCCGCACATCGTGTTCGATGTCGATGCCGTGATCCATCAGCTCGCAGAAGTAGTTCTCCTTGCCGAAGATCTCCTGGTAGGCCGCCGCGGCCTCGCAGGCCTGGTCGAACTGGCCCAATCGCAGCCTGGTCTGCACCTCGCCGGAGGGGCATCCGGTGGTGGCGATGATCCCCTCGGAGAAATCGCTGATGAGCTCGCGGTCCATCCGGGGCTTCATGTAGTAACCCTCGAAGGACGCCAGTGAGCTCAGTCGGAAAAGGTTGTGCAGGCCGGTGGCATTCTGGGCCAGCATCGTCATGTGGGTGTAGCGTCCCCCACCCGAGACGTCCTTGCCGCCCTCCACGTCGGCCGAGGAGTTGTCGCGGCCACTTCCCCAGCGCTCTTGCTTGCGCGAGAATCGCGAGGAGGGAGCCACATAACCCTCGAGGCCGATGATGGGCTTGACCTGCGGATTCTTCCCGCCGTCGTACTTCCTGGAGATCTGGAAGAACTCGTAGGCGCCGAACATGTTGCCGTGGTCGGTCATCGCGATGGCGGGCATCCCCAGGCGCGCCACCTCGGCGAACAGCTTCTCGTTGGAGGCCGCTCCATCGAGCATCGAGTACTCGGTGTGCACGTGCAGGTGGACGAAGTTACTGTCGCTCATCACTCTCCCGTCCAGTGCGCCGGACTTCCTCCCGGCGCGCGGCGGCTATCAGAGTACCCGCTGCCGCGAGATTTCCGGGTAGGTGCAGAAGCCATGGAATCCCCATGACTGGTGGTTCATGCCCGCACACCGCAACAGCTCGGGGTGGGCCCGACCAGCGATTCAGGGTCGGGCGCTTGATCCGCACAGCCACGGCGGGGAGCATGGCAGCAAAACCACCCGGAGGAGTCATCATGCCCACCCCCTACCCACCGCCGACCGAGCTGCTCGCCGAGCAGACCCGTCGCTTCAGCATCTGGGGCATTGTCGCCGGGGCGCTGGCAACGATCACGGGTGTGCTCTGCCTCATCTGGCCGAAGCACTCCGTCTCGGCCGTCGCGCTGCTGCTCGCCGCCTTCCTCGTGGTGACGGGCGTGGTGACCCTCATCCTGGGGTTGAGGCGGCGCGGCACGCCCGGCGGTTCCGGCGGCATCACCACCGGCGTGGTCAGTCTGGTTCTGGGCCTGCTCATCGCCGTTCATCCCGGCATGAGCGGACGTCTGATCGTCATCTTCATGGGGCTCGCGGTGCTGCTGATCGGGGTGTTGCTGTTCGTGATCTCCCTCGCGATGCGCGCGGTCACCGGCAAGTGGCTGAAGCTGCTGTCCCTCTCGGCACTCGTCTGCCTGGTGGTGGGCCTCATCTTCGCCATCTCCCCCGGCTTCGGCGCCACGGCCTTGGGTGTGCTGCTGGGCGTGGGTGCGATGCTCGCGGGCGTCACGCTGGTCGCCGCAGGAGTCCAGACGCGACGCCTCGGCGCCGGAGCTGCGGACGGTGGGTCACTGGGTGCCCAAGGCGTGGTCGTCGAAGGCACTGTGGTGGACACCCCTGGCGACCCCGAACAGTTCCGCAACAGGATCGGACGCTAGACAGGAGGGGAGAACTGTTGAGTGATTCAGGCAGATGAGTGACTCAGGCAGACGGGCTGGGATCGGATGGCTGACTGGGCTGAGTCTGGCTTACCCCTGTCTGACCCCTGTCTGATGAATCCTCGCCGACCATGAGGGCGACCGGGCACAGCAAGAAGGTTCGCGGTGCGTGGGAGGGAGGGCCACCCATCCTGCGCGACAGTGCAATCCACGGAACGACCTGCATCACCACACGTCCTGATCTGCATCACGAACAGCAACTGAGCCCGCCCCCCCGGGGCGGGGGAGGTTGTTTTGAGTCCAGAAAAAAAACGTCGAACAACTTATATTGATAATCATTAGTGTGCTCGGGCAGCTACTGCTTAGGCGGCGGCAGTGG
>NZ_JBDNTB010000019.1:0-42624 GCF_047719395.1 Propionibacterium sp. | reverse complement strand
GGGGCTTTGTTGTGTATGGGATCGCTGGGGGCGGCCTGGGGGGGCAGTTTCGTCCGCCGTGGGGGGGTGGCGCCGGGGCGCGGGGGGCACCGCGCCCGCGGGGGTTCTCCGGGCCGCGGGCGGCAAGCGCCCGCGGGGTTCATCAGGACGTGGCCGGCTTCTGGTCCCTCGTGGCCGCGGCCGCGAAGATGCCGACGACCGGGTTCCAGGCGAGAACGCGGCGCGAGGAGACGATTCCTTCGGTCACCATGGGGTCCGAATCCGACAGCTCTGTGGCGGCATCGATGTCGTCGGCCTTGAAGATGAGCAGCGCCTCCACCGGGTCGGTGTTCGTGAGCGGTCCTGATGCGCGGAGGAGCCCGTTGTCATACAGCGTGGCGAGGTAGGCGCGATGCCGCGGGCGCACTGCGTCGGCGTCCTTCGCGGGATCGTAGGTGTACAGCACTGCGAAGAACGCCATTTTTCCTCCAGGAAGAGTCAGTTCGGATGAGCAGGTCGTGCTGTCATCTTGCCAGCTTCATCGCCGGGTGGTGAGGGCGAGTTTGGTTGCGGGCTGAGCAGTGCGTATGATTGGCGGTCGGTCAGTTGTGTCCGCTCTTTCCGCGTGCCCTGGAGACGTGAGATCGCCATTCGTGCACGGAAGAGCAGACGCGCAGCTTCATGATCAACAGATTGTCCACGATCAAGAGATTGAGAGTTGATGGCGAAGAAAGAGGGATCCCTCGAACTTGAGGGCACCGTCGTCGAAGCCCTGCCCAATGCGATGTTCCGCGTCGAGCTGGACAATGGCCACAAGGTGCTTTCAACGATCAGCGGAAAGATGCGGCAGCACTACATCCGTATCCTTCCTCAAGACCGGGTTGTCGTGGAGCTTTCCCCCTACGACCTCACGCGCGGCCGGATCGTCTACCGGCACAAGTGACTAAGGAAACACCCACAGCCGCGGTGCATCGCGTCCTGTGGCCTACCAGAGGAGAAGCTCGATGAAGGTTCAGCCGAGCGTCAAGAAGATCTGCGAGAACTGCAAGGTGATCCGCCGTCATGGTGTCGTGCGGGTCATCTGCACCAACCCGCGCCACAAGCAGCGTCAGGGCTGAACAGCGCAGACCTTCAAGGACAACTGAACAGCACCACCGATGGTGGTTTGCCCACCATCAACGCACAACGTGAGCGCACGATCGGCTGATGCCGGTCTCACCCCCGGACGAAGGCCGGGGCCCGCTGCCGGGGAAAACAACCCGGGAGGCCAACGGGAACGCCTCACGCCACACACCTTCGCAGCCCGCAAGGGCTGGCAGACCGAGAAAGGTACCGCCTGATGGCACGCCTCCAAGGTGTTGACCTCCCGCGCGAAAAGCGCCTTGAGATCGCACTGACCTACATCTTCGGCATCGGCAAGACCCGTGCCGCCAAGATCCTGGAAGCAACCGGGATCAGCCCGGACATCCGCGTCAAGGACCTCACCGACGATCAGCTCGTCGCGCTCCGTGACTTCATCGACGCCAACTACGAGACCGAGGGCGATCTTCGCCGCACGGTGGCCGCCGACATTCGACGCAAGATCGAAATCGGCACCTACCAGGGCCGTCGTCATCGCGCAGGGCTCCCGGTGCGCGGTCAGCGCACCCGCACCAATGCGCGTACCCGCAAGGGCCGCAAGAAGGCCGTCGCCGGCAAGAAGAAGGTCCGCTGAGCCTCCGGGTGACAGCGGAACCAGGATTCCAGGAGAACTGACTTATGGCTACAGCAGCCCGCAAGCCCACCACGGCGAAGGCCAAGGTGCGGCGCAAGGAAAAGAAGAATGTGGTCTCGGGTGAGGCCCACATCAAGAGCACGTTCAACAACACGATCATCGCGATCACCGATCCCTCCGGTGCGGTCATCGCATGGGCCTCGGCCGGGACCGTCGGTTTCAAGGGCTCCCGCAAGTCCACGCCGTTCGCCGCGCAGATGGCAGCTGAGGCCGCCGGCAGGCGGGCCATGGACCATGGCATGAAGCGCGTCGACGTCTTCGTCAAGGGTCCCGGCTCCGGCCGTGAGACCGCCATCCGTTCGCTCGGTTCGGTCGGCCTGGAGGTGGGCACCATCTCCGATGTCACCCCCGTCCCGCACAACGGATGCCGTCCGCCCAAGCGTCGTCGCGTCTGACCCGAAACAGAAGATAAGGACTGAAGAACAATGGCCCGTTACACCGGTCCCATGACCAAGAAGTCCCGCCGTTACGGGACGGACCTGGTCGGAAATGACAAGGCCTTCGAGCGTCGCCCCTATGCACCTGGCGTGCACGGCCGCGGCCGCACGAAGGATTCCGAGTACTCCCTGCAGCTCAAGGAGAAGCAGAAGGCGCGTTACGCCTACGGCGTGCTCGAGAAGCAGTTCAGCCACTACTACGAAGAGGCCTCGCGCCGTCCGGGCAAGACCGGTGATCTGCTGCTGCAGATCCTGGAGTCCCGTCTCGACAACGTGGTCTACCGCGCCGGTTTTGCGAACACCCGTCGCCAGGCACGTCAGATGGTCAGCCACGGCCACATCCTGGTCAACGGCAAGAAGGTGAACATCCCCAGCTTCCGCGTCGCCCCGCTCGACATCGTCGACGTGCGCCCGAAGAGCCTGGAGATGACACCCTTCGTGATCGCCCGGGAGACCTTCGGCGAGCGCGAGGTCCCGGCCTGGCTCACAGTCAAGCCCAACCGGATGCGCATCCTCGTGCACCAGCTGCCCAGCCGTGACCAGATCACCGTGGACGTCAACGAACAGGCAATCGTCGAGCTCTACTCGAAGTAACCGCAGGCAGGCGGCCCCGGTGGCAACGCCGGTGCCGCTCGTCGCCTGTCCCGGCGCCCGGGGTGGTCCCGGCGCCGATCCCCATCGCCCCCTCATATAGCGGTCGGGGCGGAAAGGAACAAGAATGCTCATCGCCCAGCGTCCGACCCTGTCGGAAGAGGTTCTCAACGACCTTCGCTCGCGATTCGTCATCGAACCCCTCGAGCCTGGCTTCGGCTACACGCTCGGCAACTCACTGCGCCGTACCCTGCTCAGCTCGATCCCCGGTGCCTCGATCACCTCCATCAAGATCGAGGGCAATCAGCACGAGTTCAGCACCCTGCCCGGTGTGGTCGAGGACGTCACCGAGATCATCCTCAACCTCAAGTCGCTGGTGCTGTCCAGCGAGGAGGACGAACCGGTGCCGATGTACCTGCGTAAGTCCGGCGCCGGTGAGGTCACCGCCGGGGACATCGCCACCCCTGCCGGCGTGGAGATCTACAACCCCGAGATGCACATCGCCACCCTCGGCGAGGAGGGCTCCATCGAGATGGAGCTGGTCGTGGAACGCGGCCGTGGCTATGTCTCGAACGCCCAGAACAACAATCCTGACGCCGAGATCGGCCGTATTCCGGTGGATTCCATCTACTCCCCGGTGCTGAAGGTGAGCTACAAGGTGGAGGCCACCCGTGTGGAGACCCGCACCGACTTCGACCGCCTCATCATCGACGTCGAGACCAAGCCCTCGATCCATCCCCGCGACGCGGTGGCCTCGGCCGGCAAAACCCTGGTCGAGCTGTTCGGGCTGTTCCGTGAGCTCAACACCGAGGCCGAGGGCGTCGAGATGGGCCCGAGCCCCGTCGACGAGCAACTCGCCGCAGACCTGGCGCTGCCGGTGGAGGACCTCAATCTCACCGTTCGGTCCTACAACTGCCTCAAGCGCGAGGGCATCCACACCGTGGGCGAGCTGGTCAGCCGCTCCGAGCAGGACCTCCTCGACATCCGCAACTTCGGTTCCAAGTCGATCGACGAGGTCAAGGCCAAGCTCACCGAGCTCGGACTGGCCCTCAAGGACAGCGCTCCTGGCTTCGACCCGCTCGCTGCGGCCGACAATTACCAGGACGAAGAAGACGACGGCGGGGACTTCGCCGAGACCGAGCAGTACTGACAGATGCATCACGCCCCAGGGCGTGGACAGCCAAATGACGCCGTGGGCGTGGATGATTCACCACCTGGGCCTGCGGCGTCAATGAACAACAACCAGTGCCACACGGTGCTGGCCGAACAATGGAGTGAGAAATGCCCAAGCCCACCAAGGGTCCTCGCATCGGCGGCAGTCCGTCCCACGAGCGGATCATCATGGCGAATCTGGCCACGCAGCTGTTCGAGCACGGCCAGATCACCACGACCCAGACTCGTGCCCGCCGCGTCCAGCCGCTGGCCGAGACGCTGGTGACCAAGGCGAAGCGCGGTGACCTCCACGCCCGTCGGCTGGCTGCCAAGACCATTCGCGACAAGTTCGTGCTGAGCCGGCTGTTCGATGAGATCGCACCCGCCATGGAAGGCCGCGAGGGCGGCTACACCCGGATCACCAAGATCGGTTCCCGCAAGGGTGACAATGCCCCGATGGCCGTCATTGCGCTGATCACCGAGCCTGTCGCTGCTGGCACTGATTCCCAGGCCGCTGCTCCCGTCGTCACCGAGGCCGAGCCCGAGGCTGCCGAGACCACAGCTGAGGAGCCTGGGGCCGCTGAGGTTTCTGACAAGGCTGCCGACGCGGAGCCTGCCACAGCCGAGTGACACACAGCGACCGTCAGGTGCGAGGGTGTCCTGCAGTCATCCTGAGTGACAGGTGTTCGCCGGTGCCCGGCGCCCGCTTCTCGACCACGGCGCTCAGCGCCCGCTTCTCGACCACGGCGCTCAGCGCCTGGCGGCATCGTTTCGTGTGCTCTCCGGAGCCGGTGTGCGCGTGATGCGAATCGCACAGCTCGCCAACTTCGTGGGCCCCTCATCGGGGGGCATGCGCGTCGCCATTGAGGCGATGGGTGAGGGATATGTCGCTGCCGGGCACGAGCGGATGCTGGTCATCCCCGGGCCGGAGGACAGCTGCCAGGAGACCGGTCAAGGTCTGATCGTCACCATTCGCTCGCCGAGGGTGTCGAGTGCCTACCGGATGGTCGCCCGCCCGTGGCAGGCGCAGAGGGCGCTGGAAGAATTCGCTCCCACCAGCATCGAGTGTTCGGACAAGATGACCCTGGCTTCAGCTGCGCGATGGGCCGCGCGCACCGGGGTGGGCTCGGTGCTGTTCAGCCATGAGCGGCTCGACGACATGGTGGCCGGCTGGATGCGCCATCGGGTGGACATAAGCCCGATGGTGGGGGTGCTCGACCGTCATCTCGCCAAACTCTTCGACCGGGTCGTGGTGACCTCGCGCTATTCAGCCGGCGAGTTCGCCAACACCGAGGCATCTCTGCGGCGGGTGCCGCTCGGCGTCGATCTGGAGACCTTCTGCCCCGGGGCGGGCCGGGTCCCGGGCGGCATTCCCGTCACCGGGCGGCCCCTTCGGCTATGCCTGGTGGGACGCCTCTCCCATGAGAAGAGCCCCGACCTGGCAGTGGCGACCGCCGTGGAACTGCACCGGCGAGGGGTCCCGGTGGAACTGCATGTCTTCGGGGGAGGCCCCGACGAGGGTGAACTGCGCGAGCTGGTGCAGGATGCGCCGGTGTACTTTCATGGCTTCGTTGCCGACAGGGCAGAACTGGCCGGTCGTATCGCCAGCTGCGACATCTCCCTTTCGGTCTGCCCCACCGAGACCTTCGGGCTGGCCGTTCTGGAGGCGCTGGCCTGCGGAACCCCGGTGGTCACCGCCGACGAGGGTGGCGCCCACGAGCTGGTCGATGTCGGGAGCGGTGAGGCGGGTCCCCCCGATCCGGCAAGCCTGGCCGATGCGGTGATGCGCCTGGCCTCACGGCTGGGGGACGGCCAAAGGCGTGCAGCTCGGCACCGAGCCGAGGGGTACACCTGGCAGGCAACAGTCGACGCGATGATTGCGATTCACGCCGAAGTGGCCGAGCTGGCGGGTCTGCGGGGCTGACGAGCCGGGTCGGCGCCGTGAGGTGGTCGATCTGCCTCAGGCGGCACCGGCGCAGCCCCAGGGCGACAGCCCGCGGGATGCGTAGATGGTGTTGGCTACCGTGATCTGCTGTTCGCGTGTGGCCTGGCTGGCCGTGGGGGCGTACTTCCCGCCCCCAGCGCTGAGCCAGGTGCCGGAGTCGAACTGGAGGCCGCCGGAGTAGCCGTTGCCGGTGGAGATGCTCCAGTTGCCAGAGGACTCGCACTGGGCGATGCGATCCCACATTTCGGAATTGGCGGTGTTGAGACCGTCACTGGAGGATTCCGACTGCGATGCAGATGCGCTGGCGGAACTGGAACTGCTTGAGCTGCTGGAATTGCTCGAAGTGCTCGAAGTGCTGGCCGTGCTGGTGTCCTTCGTGCCCACCAGGTCGACCTCGTCAACCGGCTGAGTGGTCACGGACTCGGACACGCGCTCGCGACTCCGCTCCTTGCCGTCCACGGCGGTGACAGACCATGTGACCGTCTTCTTGCCGTTCACACCCTGGGTCTTCACCTTCGTGGTGCCCTTGGCCAGGGTGTCGTCGTTGGTCTTCTTCACCTGGAAGGGGATGTCCTCGGTGGTCGTCTGCTGCTGAGCATTGACTCGCGAGATGCTGATCGTGGAGTTGTCGGCGGGGGCGGCGTCGAGGTCGGTACTCGCAGCGTCCTGGGGGCCCATGGTGATGCCGTGCTGTGCAAGCATGTCCTTCAGAGTTGCCGCGGTGGTGTCGATGACGATCGTCTTGCCGTCGACCTGCACCGTGACCTGCTTGGCCGTGTCGGCCGAGAGTGTGATGCCGCCGCGGGGAACAGCGGTGTCCTTCGGCACGGACAGCTGCGTCTTGTCGGGATTGAGGCCGAGCTGGGCCAGCACAGCGGTCAATGACGGGGAGGTTGTCCACAGCGTATGGACGGTGCCGTTGACGGTGATGGTGACCAGGCGGCCGTACTTGACCTCGACATTCTGGTCGTCGCGCAAGGCGGTGCTGATACTCGGGGTCACCTGGTCGTGCTCGCTGAGTTGGATGTTCTGGGCTCTCAGCACATCCCCGACGGTGCCGCTGAGATGGTGCACCTGGCGCTGCTGGCCGTCGACACTGAGGTTCACATTCGTGTCAGCAGCGGCATAACCCACACCACCTGCAGTCAGGCTGAGGATGCCGACACCAACAGCCAGCGCAGTGGTGAGAGATTTCTTCACGTGGTGCTCCCGCAGATTCGTTCGTCACTGATGGCACGGGGAATGTACCGAGGGTGAACCCAAGCTTAAGGCATTGCTGAGAATCTGCAAAGAGAAGGCAAAGAGAAGAGGGTCTTGCTCTCAGGAATTGGAGAAGGGCGACGACTGCGCTGAATCAGTCGGGGTGCATGGCGTCGAGACCGTGCGAAATCCGTCCCTCGATGGCCTGAGGCCCAGGTGGGGTCCGTGAGGAATCGCGTGATGCTTTCCGCACGCCTTGCCTGCCCACGACGCAACGATGCCCCCGCGCTCGGCGCGGGGGCATCGAAAGAGTTCAGCGTGTGGCGGTCAGGCGGCCTTGGCAGTGGCGAAGCGCTCAGCGACGTCGGCCCAGTTGACGACATTCCACCAGTTCTTCACGTAGTCAGCCTTGACGTTCTTGTACTGCAGGTAGAAGGCGTGCTCCCACATGTCCAGCTGCAGCAGCGGCACGGCGCCGGCCGGCAGATTGTTCTGGTGGTCGAAGAACTGCAGGGTGATCAGCTGCTTGCCCAGCGGGTCCCATGCCAGCGAGGCCCAACCGGAGCCCTGGATACCGAGGGCTGCGGCGCCGAACTGCGCCTTGAGGGAGTCGAAGCTGCCGAAGAATTCCTTGACGGCGTCGGCCAGCTCACCGGTCGGTGCCTCGGGAACACTGCCCTTGGGCCCCATGTTCTTCCAGAACACCGAGTGATTCACATGGCCTGCGAGATTGAAGGCCAGGTCCTTCTCAAGCTTGTTGATGACCCCGAAGTCACCCTTGTCACGGGCCTCAGCGAGCTTGTCCAGGGCGGTGTTCGCACCGTCCACATAGGTCTTGTGGTGCTTGTCATGGTGCAGCTGCATGATCTCGCCCGAGATGAAGGGCTCGAGGGCGGAGTAGTCGTAAGGCAAATCCGGCAGAGTGTAAACAGCCATGTCTCCTCGTTCCGTATGTGATGTGTTGTTGTGTCTGACCTTCGTGACCACGGGGGTGATGCTTGCGGAAAGGCCCCGCTGCGCCGGTCATCGCGTACAACCGGGCCCGGCGCGGTAGTTATTCCCCCTTCGGCAGGGCGGGATTCAGCGTGAAGCTGCCCTGGCGCGCCGTGCGGCGCAAGATGCGCAACAGGGGATGACCCAGTATCGCGATGAGTACGACATTGGTAATGGCCCTCCCCAGATTCCAACCCATCGATGTCACCGTGTTGACCACGAGGAATGTGTGGATGTTGTGCCAGGGCGTGGCCTGCGGGTCGAACCCGCCCTGAGTGCCATTTCCCAGTCCGGCGGCGAACGGCCAGAAGGCGAAGTCCATCAGATAGCCGTAGAGGAAGGCGGAAAGGAATCCGTAGCCGCCGAGCATCACGATCTCTCCCGGCGAGCCAGGCCGGGGGTGACGTCGTGGCAGCAGGCCCGGGAGGAGTCCGACGAACCCGGCGGCGAGCATCTGGTAGGGCAGCCAGGTGCCCACGCCCCCCGTCATCAGTGCAGATGCGAACATCGTGAGAGTGCCCAGCATGAAGCCGAAGCTCGGTCCGAACACCCGCCCGGCGAGGATCATGAGGAAGAAGACGGTCTCGATGCCGGCGGTGCCCGCGCTGAGCGGACGTACAACCGCCCCGATTGCGGTGAGCACCCCGAGCATGGCGAGCGCCTTCACGTCCAGGTCGTTGTTCGACAACTCGCTGATCAGCAGTGCGAGGACGACCGCCATGATCGCAGCCATGACGAAGGGCGTCGCAGTGCGCCCCGAGGAGTCGGATCCGAGCAGGGCACCCGGACGCAGGAACAGTGGCCAGAGGAAGGCGACCGCCCCGGTGACCGAGGCAAGTGCCAACATGACTGCGGCTCGACCGGACAGCCGGGGGCGGATCTCGGGCAGCGGCCGGCTCAGTTCCGACTCGGTGGACGGTGAGGTGATCGTCGGGGCCCTCAGGGCTGTGCTCATGATCTGTTGCTCCCGGCCAGTGCGTCGGACACGGTGAGGATCGGGTGGGGCCAGAAGACCTTGGCGAGCTGGGGGGAGAAGCTCGGTGAGCTGGTGCACGTGGTTCGCGTGGGGCCGTCGGCGATGATCTCGCCGTCGGCCATGACGACAGTCCGTTCGGTGCTTGCGGCGGCGAACTCGACATCATGGGTCGAAATGATGACGCAGGTTCCGTTGGCTGCCAGTTCCTGCACCGTGCTCGCCAGACGAGCCTTGGTCGCGTAGTCGAGGCCCCTTGTCGGTTCGTCGAGCAGGATCACCTGCGGACGGCTGGCGAGTTGGATCGCCAGCACGAGAGCCAGTCGTTGACCTTCGGACAGATCGTGCGGGTCGTGTTGCAGCGGGAGCTCGACATCGAGCTCTCGCAGCAGTGCCAGTGTGGTGCCCGGTGGCTGCTCGCTCTCCTTGTCAGCCTGTTCGCACTCGGCGGCGCCAGTGGGCAGGTAGAGCAGATCGGCTGCGGTCTGGGGGACGAGGGTGACCAGTCGCCGGGCCTTCGTCGCGCTCGCTGTTCGGGGGTCCTCACCGTGCACCTCGACGCCCCCGGAACTCTCCACCGCGCCCTGCATGGCCCACAGCAAGGAGCTCTTCCCTGCGCCGTTGCGTCCCATGACGGCGGTGATCTCCCCGGCCCGGAAACGTGCGCTCAACCCGTTGACCGCCACGAGTTCCCCGTAGCGCACACCGAGATCCTCGACGCTGAGCACGGTCTCGCCCGCCGACGTGCACCTGACCGGCGGATCGGTGACATGGATCCCCAGCTGTTTGACGCGCCGGCGGGCATCGCGAACCGTGAGCGGCACACTGGGCCAGCCCAGGGCCTGCGCCAGGCTCACCAGTGGTGGACGGACATCGGTCCTGGCCAGCACCTTGTCCGCCGGTCCGAGGTGGACCGAGCCGTCGCCGGGCAGCCAGGCGACGGTGTCGGCGAATTCCATCACCCTTTCCAGCCGGTGCTCGGCAAGCACGACAGTCAACCCGACCTCGTGGACCAGCGTCGTGATCGAGGCGAGCACGTCCTGGGCGGCCGTCGGGTCCAGCGCGCTGGTGGGCTCGTCGAGTACCAGGATCCGCGGCTGGGCGGCGAGCACTGCCGCGATGGCGACGCGCTGTTGCTGGCCGCCGGACAGGTCGAGCAGAGGCCGGCGGCGCAGGTCGGCGATACCCATCAGGTCGAGGGTCTCCTCGACTCGTTTGCGCATGGTTGCGGGTGCCAGACCGAGCTGTTCCATGCCGTAGGCAATCTCGTCCTCGACCCGGTCGGTGACGAAACTGGCGAGCGGGTTCTGACCGACGCTGCCCACCACGCTCGCCAGGTCCCGGGGCCGGTGGGTGCGGGTGGAATGCCCGTCGACCGTCACCGTGCCGGTCAGACGCCCGCCCGCGAACCAGGGAACCAGGCCGTTGATGGCATTGAGCAGCGTTGACTTGCCGGTACCGGTGCGTCCGACGAGCAGACACAGGTCGCCGTCCTGCACGTGGAAGCTGACGTCGTCGAGGACCTTCGGCGCGCTGACGCCGTAGGAGTAGCTCACGTGGTCGAAGGTGATCATGCCTCACCCGCCGGTGGAGTCGTCGTGACGGCGATCGGCACCAGGACCAGCGCCACGATGACGAGCATGAGTGGGTGCAGTGGCGGCCAGCCCACCGGGCTGTTCGTCGGCGTCGCCACCGAGGGCGCTGTCCTGGTGAGCGCGATTGTCGCCATCAGTGTTCCCAGGCCGGCGAGAGCCGTGACGTGCTCGCGGGCCTGCCAGGGTTCTGGACGATATCTGGTGACGGCCAGTTGGCGCCCCGAGATGCGCAGCGCCGCCACCGCGGCGACCAGCCCTGCGGAAAGACTGGTCAGCGCCAGCGGCGCACCGTCGGACAAGGACAACAGCGCGAAGGTTCCGAAACCGAGCAGCGCGAGCGAGGCGAGCATCGCCAGCCCCGCTCCCCGTCCGACGCGGGCATGGTTGCGGGTCGAGCCGTAGCCGCGCGACTCCATGCCCGCTGCCAGGCTCATCGAACGTTCCACCGCGTCCTGCAGGACCGGGACGATGAGGGCGCACGCTGCGCGGAAGCCCTTCGCCCCGGCGCCGCGCAGTCGGCGCGCCCGGCGCACCCGTTGTGCGGACTCGATGAGCTGGGGGGCCACCGACATCGCGATGACCAGCGCTGTGGAGACCTCATAGAGGGCCGAGGGCACCGAACGCAGCGCCCGCTTGGGGTTGGCCAGTGCATTCGCGGAGCCGAGGCAGATGATCATGGCGGCCAGTCGCCCGGCATCCGAAAGGGTGAACACAATGCCTTCCAAGGTCACAGGTCCGCCGATCTGGATGCCGGCGGCCCACGCCGGAAGCGCAATCCGGGGCAGTGTGAACAACACTGTGCCGTAGCGGATCCCGCCGATGGTGATCTGGAAGGCCAGCCGGGTGAGCACGATGATGCCCGCCAACCACAGGTAGAGGCCCATTGCCCGGGCCCATGGTGCGTCGCTGCGGCGACTGACGACGACGACGGTGACTGCCGCACAGACCAGCACGATGAGGGCGAGATTGTGGGTGAGACTCACCGCCGCTGCGGCGCCGATGGCCCAGCACCACCACGCCCAGGGATGGGTCGCCCTGCGTGTGGCGGTGATCACCGGAGGCGCCGCAACGACCGGGTTGGTCGGGCGGGCGAGGAGTCTGCTCACAGTTGGGATTGTTCAGGCGGCGGCGGAGGCGGTCTGGGATGCGCTCGCCGAGGCGCTCTCACTGGACGAGTCACTGGCGGCGCTGCTGGCCGGAGCCGAGATGCCCTGTGCGCCCTGGGGTGTGCAGTCCGAGCCGTAGCACCAACCCTCGACGGAACCGGCCTCAGGCTTGGAGCTGTCCGAGCCGACCTGGTAGAACTGCCAGGTACCACCGGGGGTGGCGTGGTAGTAGTGCCAGAACTTGTCGTAGGTCGTCGGGCAGGTTTCGGGATAGTCGCCGATGGTGCAGATGAACTGCCCCTTCGGGTCCCGGGTGATGTTCAGGTTGGCAGCTTGGAGTGCTGCGGTGCCCGTGGCCGGATTGTCGACGCATTCATTGGCCAGCACCTTGCTGGTATCGGTGGAGACCACCAGCCACACCTTGCCTGCATCCGTGCACTGGCTCTGCGACAGGGCACTTGCAGTCGACGAGGGGCTGGACGTTGAGCTTGCTGAATTCGACGACGCACATCCGACGAGGCTCACGGCTGCACACAGCCCGAGAGCGGCGGCGGCAATCCTGGGGGCGGTCTTCATCGTTCTTCCTTTCACGAGGCGTCGGGTTGCAGCGCCCCGGGCAGGAACGTCGCTCCCACCGCGGCCTCGACGGTTAGCGGAGCAGTCACCATCAGCCCTGGGCATTCCGACTCCCGTCTGTTGACGGATCACGGTTGCGGGTCAGTTCCGGCTTCTCACCGGATTCCCCCGGGGCGATCGTGTGCGTCACAGCTTATCCTCAGTGGCACCCGGTACCGGCCCCAACCGGCCCTTTCAGCCGAGGTGCATGAGCCGGCGGAGCAAGGTCTCCATGGCGGCACGGTGCATGTTCCCCGAGGATCGGCAGTGCTTGATTTCGTGAGCCGTGCCCGGCCCCGCGAAGATGCCGTGTCGCGCCAGCCAGTCCATGACGGTGTCGTGCACAGTGCATGTCGGCTCTTCCACCAACGGTGGCACGACTACCGGATGGCCCAGTACCGTCACCAGTGCCGAACCGGAGCTCTGACCGGAGACCGGAGTTCCCGAGTGGTCACCCCTCTCCGTGTAGGTGATGGTTGCCGTTCCCGGACGCATCCCGGTGACGGTGCCGTCGGGTGAAACCCTCGCCACGCCAGGGTCGGACGAAGTGAACGTCCCGTCAGCTGCCACATCCGCCGGATCCACGGTGAACGTCTCCTTGCGGAACTGGCTGTCAGAGACCCACAGCACCTGCATCCGTTCACCTGAACCTGACTGCAGATGCGGAACCGGTAGCGTTGCCGAATCGACGGTGATGAGGCCGGGTGCCGCCAAGAACGGAACCGCCACGGTGCCGGATGGACCCGTCCCGTCCGACGGGTCGGAGGTGTCGTCGCCGAGCTCTCCGACATCCACCGCGTAGCCGTCCGACAAGGTGATGCGTGCCATGCCGACGGAGCTGTTCTCCGGGGTCACGATGAGGTAGTAGTGCCCGTCAGCCTGGTTGAACTCTCCGTTGGCCGCCAGATAAGCCGGTTTCTCCGCGTTGTACCCCTGCGTGATGGTTGCAGCGGGGTCGGAGTGGCCGAAGCCCAGCACCTCCCCGTTCGATCTCCGCCCGCTGGGAGCCTGCACCCCGCCCGGATCGTCCGGGTTCGACGGAAGGGCGAATGACCAGTCCGGCCGCAGGTGCGTGGTGAATACCGATGCTTCTGCCGCACGCTGCTGTGCGATCGCCTCCATCGAGTCGGACCACACGATGTTCACATAGCTGGACTCCGATCGGCCGACGGAGGCCAGGTACTCCTTGACACCCTGCGGGGGAGCGCCGTTCACCTGGACCGGGATGTCCTCGTCGTAGGCGGCCTGCCGGGTTGCGCGGGTCGCGTCGAGGGTCGCGGTGCGGGTTGCCGCCCGGTCATAGCTGCCAGTGATCGATGCGTGCATCACGGGACCGGTCGCATCGGGATTCTGCGAGGCCTGGTCCCCGATCCGACCGGTGCCCAGCGTCGCACCGAATACGCCGACTGGGTATCCCGGGGTCGTCTCGGCGGAGGCGGCAGCCGGAAGCACCGCAGCTGTTGCGACCAGGACTGCGAGGGGGAGTCCGGATACTGCGAACCGCAGGGTTGAGATGTGCGTCATCGTCCGCATCCCTTCCTGCCCCTGGCCGGCCGGTGCGGCCAGGCATGCCAATCGCACCATCCGGAACGGCGTTGACGCCATCCCCGACGAGGCAATCCGCTGATTGTTGGTGAAGACTCAGCACTTCTTCAGGCTGGTAAGGGATGCTGTGGCGACATTCCTGCAGCGTTCTGGCTTCTCAGTTGCTTTCTGCGGCCGTGCCACGCCGCACCCGCAGCACCCGGAAACCCTTGGCAGAGCCGACGCGGGTGGCGTCCCAGCCCTGCTCGGTCAACCAGCTGAGCAGTGAATCGGCGCCGAGGTTCTTGCCCGCCACCAGGTGTGCAGCGCCGTCGGGAGCGAGTCTGGCGAGCCACAGTTCCAGCAGCTCGTGGAGGGCCTGCTTGCCGACCCGGATCGGCGGGTTGGACCAGATCTCGTCATAGCGCGCGTCCGGGTCGGACTGCTCGGGCGTCATGGCGTGCAGCCGCCCGGTCAGTCCGAGTTTCTCGGCGTTGTGCGCGGTGAGCTCGACGGCACGCAGGTTGACGTCCACGGCATCCACGGTGGCCTGGGGACAGGCAAGCGCCAGGCCTACCGCGATCGGTCCGAAACCGCAGCCGAGGTCGAGCAGACGGCAGGGGCGATCCTGGGGCGGGTCAACCGTGCGTAGCAATACCGAGGTGCCCAGGTCGAGGCGATGCTGGCTGAACACCCCGGGCGCGGAATCCAGCTCGACCTCTCGTCCCCACAGTCTGGTGCGCACCGGATGCAGTTCGGCTGGGCCCTGAGGGGTGATGAAGTAGTGGCTCATGACTGGCCTGTCTGGTCGAGGACTTCCATGGGGAGTGTTGTGGCTTCCGCCACGCGGTCCAGGGTGCGGGTTGCTCGGGATTGGGATGCGCGCAGGGCCAGCTGGCCGTCTGGGGGATAGCCGACCTCCTCCAGGCACAGCCCGGCAGCCGGCATCACGGTGATGGCCCCGTCGCGTCGGGTTCGGCTGAGCAGCTGGCCGATCCACTCCGGTCGTTGCCGGCTCAGTCCGATCGCCACCAGAGCACCGGCCAGGGAGCGCACCATGGAGCGGCAGAAGGCATCCGCCCGCACGGTCAGCTCGATGGTGCCCGCCCGGTCGGTGTTGCGCCGGACGTGGCACTCGAGCAGGGTGCGCACCGTGGTGGCGTGCTCGCGGCGCTTGGCGAAGGCCACAAAATTGTGCAGCCCGAGCAGTTCCTGGCCGGCCCGGACCATCCGTTCGATGTCGAGAGCGCCCGGAACCGTGACCACCTCGCGCCGCAGCAGCGGGTCCGGCAGTGAGGCGGCGTCCCACAGCCGGTAGACATAGCGCCGCCAGACTGCGGCGAAGCGCGCGTCGAAGCCCTCCGGCGCACGACTCACCCGTGATACCACGATGTCGGGCGGAAGCACCTTGGCCAGTCGCGCAGACAGCTCACCAGGGTCGATCGTGCACGGCAGATCCACATGGGCCACCTGCCCCCGCGCATGCACCCCGGCGTCCGTGCGTCCGGCCACGATCAACCGCGTGCCGCCCGCGCCCGGCAGAATCCGGTTCATCCACTCGGTGATGACGCCTTCCACCGTGCGCATCCCCGGTTGGATGGCCCAGCCATGGAAGTCGGTGCCGTCATAGCCGATGTCGAGGCGCAGACGGCGGATCCCCGTTCCGGTGCATGTGGTCGGGCCGCTCATCGGCTGGCTGCCCTGCGATAGACCAGATCACGCACGGTGCGCCCGGCATCCAGGCCGCGTCGTTCGAAGCGTGTGACCGGACGATCAGGCCTCGGCGCCCAACCGCCCGGATGGTCTGCGTAGGCGTTGACCAGACCAGGCGTCCCATCGCACACCCGGTGCATCTGCTCGGCATAGCTCGCCCAGTCGGTGGCCATCCGCCAGGCCCCGCCCTCGACAAGCCGGGACGCCACCAGTGCGGCGAATTCAGGCTGCACCAGGCGGCGCTTGTGGTGCCGCTTCTTCGGCCACGGGTCTGGGAAGAAGGTCCACAGCTCCGCGAGGGTACCGGGTGCGATCAGCTCGCGCAGCCCCTCGGCGCCGTCTGCGGAGATCAGCCGGACGTTGCGCGCACCGGCTCGGTCGAGCTTGCCCATGGTGGACGCGATCGCCGGGGCGTAGACCTCGAAGGCCAGCACGTTGAATTCGGGACGCACCACTGACATGGCCGTCAGGGAGTCGCCCACCCCGGAGCCGATCTCGATGGCCAACGGCGCCCTGCGTCCGAATGCCTGCTCGAGATCGAGGTGGCAACCGCGCCGCACCGAGGTGGTCAGTTCATCGCGAGGTACCTCGAGCAGATAGTGCCCGGCCAGGGTATCCATGGCGTGGTGCTGCGAGGCGTTCATCCGCGGGCTTCGCCGTACGAACGAGACGATCCCGCGGCGATCCCCGGAACGAGGGTCGGCCGGGGGGTTCAAGACCTGAGACACGATGCCCCAGCTTACCGGGCGGGAAACAGCGCAATGTCGCGATGGACGGCAAAGTTGGTGCGTGTACACGTCACGAGTGACGTCCATCAGCGATGTGGTTCCACTTCCGGCCATAGGCTCATCAGCAAGAGGCAGAACCCCAGGAAAGGAAGCACTCACCATGCCCAAACCCCTGTCAACCATCCTCAATGTGCTGTGGCTCGTCTTCGGCGGCATCGAACTCGCCCTCGCCTATGTACTCGCCGGGATCATCGCCTGCCTGCTCATCATCACCATTCCCGCTGGGATCGCATCCTTCCGGATGGCCCGCTATGTCGTGTGGCCCTTCGGCAGGACGGTGACGCGCAAGCCCGGCGCAGGCACCGGCTCGACGCTGATGAATGTCATCTGGTTCATCGTGGTGGGCTGGCTGCTCGCCGTGATGCACGTCGTCGTGGCCATTGTCCAGAGCATCACGATCATCGGTGTCGCCAATGCCGTGGTGAGTATCAAGATGATCCCGGTCAGCGTCTTCCCGTTCGGCAAGCAGATCGTCGCCTCGGGCCACTCGCAGAACCAGCGCCAGGGCTTCACCCGCTGACAGGAACAGGAGCAGGCCACATCGCCACCGGCGCATGGCTTCCTGCCTCAGTGGGATGCACGATCCCACTGAGGCGACAACCGAATTCACAGCCAGGGCAGCATGAACCACACTTGTCAAGCGGCCCGGAATGCACAATTCACCCCCGGGCGAGGACCTCTGTGATTTCCGGCCCAGAACCAGACGAGTGTTCGAAATACGGACACCCGGTTCGGCCCCTTCCCGTGGGCGCCCCGAACTGTCGAACCGGGGAACAGGGCGGATCACCGCCGTGCTGTGCGGAAATGCTGCAGCAGCGTGAGGGGCTTTTCAGCCGCAGAGCGTGGGCACGTCCCACCGCTGCAACCAGGCCAGCCCTGTGATCGCTGTGACGCCGGTTCCGCCTGCGAAGCGTGATGACTGGCCCGCAGAGGCCAGGACACGAGACCAGGACATAGCGTGGGGGTGTGCAGCTGGAGATCGCGCAGGCGCTGACCACCGAGCAGGGCAGGCAGGCCATTGCGCTGGCCGCTGGCCTGCACGACCCCGACTCGATGCGTGCCGCCCAGGCGATGCGAAACCAGTTTCCGCCAGAAGTTGCTGCGGCCGCCCTCACGCAGGTGGAACTCCAGCGAAAGGGCCGCACCAAGCTGGGCGAGCGCACCGGTGAACTGCTGTGGACCCGAGATGGCCTCGAGCAGGCGACCCGAGCCACCGTGGCCCGATGGCGCGCCGGGCTGTTCGCCAAAGCGGGCATGACACGGGTGGTCGACCTCGGCTGTGGCATCGGTGCCGATGCACTGGCCTTCCTCGACGCAGGCCTCGCGGTCACAGCGGTGGAGATCGACCCGGCCACCGCGTGCCTGGCTGCGCACAATCTGCCCACTGCCGAGGTGATCTGCGGCGATGCCGTCGAGCTCGCACCGGAGCTGTTGCGCGATGCCGACGACACGACATGTGTCTTCCTCGACCCGGCACGTCGCACCGCCCGCGGCCGCAGCTGGCGGATCGAGGACCTCAGCCCTTCGTGGGACTTCCTCGCCGGGCTCCTCGACGAGCGTCACCCGCTGTGCGCCAAGCTGGGCCCGGGCATCCCCGGCGGGCTGCTCCCCGCATCGGCCGATGCCATCTGGGTGAGCGAGCATGGTGATCTCGTCGAATGCGGACTGTGGGCACTGCCTGGCAGACAGGGCAGACGCAGCGCAGTGCTGCTACCCCAAGGCCTCCGCGCCGACGCCGACCCGACCACCGACAGGCTGCCTGTCGGCCCTCCCGGCCGCTATCTCCACGAACCCGACCCGGCCCTCAGCCGGGCAGGAGCTGTTGCCGCGATCGGCCCGGGCCTGTGGCGGCTGGACCCGAAGGTGGCCTACTACTGCTCCCAGGAGCTCATCGACACGCCATGGGCAAGCACTTTCGAGATCCTCGACGTCCTCGATCCGAGCCCCAGGGTGCTGCGCCGCTGGGTCGCCGAACACCACATCGGCCGGCTGGAGATCAAGAAGCGCGCGGTCGACATCGACCCCGCCGTGCTGCGCAAGACCCTTCGTCCCAGGGGTCCGGACGCCGCCACTTTCATCCTCACTCCAACCCCCGATGGCACCCGTGCCCTGGTGGCCAGCCGCATCACTCGAAGCTGACTGGCACTCGGCTTGATCGAGTGCTAACAGGGGTATAGCGTAACTGCTGGCGCTCCCCACTGGAGAGTGCCAGTCCAGGGGATGGCACCGCGACGACGTCCCGCTGGTCGACAGACTGACAGTGCGCCGTACAACCGGCGCTTGACTAGTGAAGAAAGGGGTTTGACGTGGCCACCACGATCAAGCCGCTCGAGGACAGGGTCCTCGTTCTGCCTCTGGAAGCCGAGACCACCACTGCTTCGGGCCTGGTGATCCCCGAGACCGCCAAGGAGAAGCCGCAGGAGGGCAAGGTCATCGCTGCCGGCCCCGGTCGCGTCGATGACAAGGGCGTTCGCGTCCCCATGGACGTCAAGGTCGATGACGTCGTCATCTTCTCCAAGTACGGCGGCACCGAGGTCAAGTACAACGGCGAGGACTACCTGCTGCTGAATGCCCGCGACATCCTCGCGGTTGTCGAGAAGTAACAAGGGCGGGTAGAGATATATGGCTAAGCAGCTTCAGTTCGACGAGGCAGCCCGGCGGTCCCTCGAGGCCGGCGTCGACACCCTCGCCAACACTGTCAAGGTGACGCTGGGGCCCAAGGGCCGCTACGTCGTCCTCGACAAGAGCTACGGCGCTCCGACCATCACCAACGACGGCGTCACCGTCGCCAAGGAGGTCGAGCTCACCGATCCCTATGAGAACCTCGGCGCACAACTGGCCAAGGAAGTCGCCACCAAGACCAATGATGTGGCCGGCGACGGCACCACCACCGCCACTGTGCTCGCCCAGGCTCTGGTTCACGAGGGCCTGCGTGCAGTGGCCTCCGGCACCAACCCGATCGGTCTCAAGCGCGGCATTGACAAGGCCGTGGCTGCCATCACCACGTCGCTGCACAAGGTGGCCCGTGAGGTGCAGACCACCGACGACATGGCGAATGTCGCCACCATCAGCTCGCGTGACGAGCAGATCGGCAAGACGATCGCCGATGCCTTCGACAAGGTGGGCAAGGACGGCGTCATCACCGTCGAGGAGTCCCAGACCTTCGGCACCGAGCTCGAGTTCACCGAGGGCATGCAGTTCGACAAGGGCTACATCTCCCCCTACTTCGTGACCGACCAGGATCGCATGGAGGCGGTGCTCGAGGATCCTTACATCCTCGTCCACGACGGCAAGATCTCCGCCATGAACGACCTGCTCCCTCTGCTGGAGAAGGTCATCGCCGCCAAGGGTCAGCTGGTGATCATCGCCGAGGACGTCGACGGTGAAGCACTGTCCACCCTCGTGGTGAACAAGATCCGTGGCACCTTCACCTCCGCCGCCGTCAAGGCCCCTGCCTTCGGTGACCGCCGCAAGGCGATCATGGAGGACATCGCGATCCTCACCGGTGGCCAGGTCGTCACCGACACCGTCGGGCTCAAGCTCAGCGATGTCGGCCTCGAGGTGCTCGGCAGGGCTCGCCGTGTCGTCGTCTCCAAGGACAGCACGACGATCGTCGAGGGTTCCGGCAAGGCCGAGGATGTGCAGGCTCGCGTCAAGCAGCTGCACGCCGAGATCGAGAACTCCGACTCCGAGTGGGACCGCGAGAAGCTCAACGAGCGGGTCGCGAAGCTCGCCGGTGGCGTCTGCGTGATCAAGGTCGGCGCTGCCACCGAGGTGGAGCTGAACGAGAAGAAGCACCGCATCGAGGACGCCGTGTCCGCCACGCGCGCCGCGATCGAAGAGGGCATCGTCGCCGGTGGTGGCGCTGCGCTCGTGCACGCAGGCTCTGGTCTGGATGATCTCGGCCTGTCCGGCGACGAGAAGGTCGGCGTGCAGATCGTCAAGAAGGCCATCGTGGAGCCGGCTCGCTGGATCGCCGAGAACGGTGGCGAGCAGGGTTACGTCATCGTCTCCAAGATCACCGAGCTCGGTGACAACGAGGGCTACAACGTGACCACCGGCAAGTACGGGAATCTCATCGACGCCGGCGTCATCGACCCGGTGAAGGTGACTCGTTCCGCCCTGGCCAATGCCGCCTCCATCGCCAGCCTGCTGCTCACCACCGAGACCCTCGTGGTGAACAAGCCGGACGACGACGAGGACGACGCTGCCAAGTGAGCCAGGCTCACTAGCAACACGGTTCCACTCTCGGGCCGTCGCTCGGTCACCTGAGTTGCATCACACACTGTGGGCTCCGCTTCGGCGGGGCCCACAGTCGTTTCTGGGTCGGCAGGCACATCGCTCGGGTGGGTAGGATGTCGGCACTGTCACTCACTTGGTCGGAAGGGCTCGCAGATGGGCGAAACGTCGGATCTCAACAATGCAGGATTGTCTCCGGCAGGCGTGCCCGAACCCTTCGCCACGTTGGGTCTGACCTTCGATGATGTGCTGCTCCAACCCCGCGAATCAGATGTCATCCCCTCCGAGGTGGACACCACCGCGCGGGTGACCAGGCGCATCAAGATCCGGCTGCCGCTGCTGTCGGCTGCCATGGACACCGTCACCGAGTCCAGGCTGGCCATCGCGATGGCGCGCGAGGGCGGGCTGGGCATCATCCACCGCAACCTGTCGATCGCCGATCAGGCCAGGATGGTCGACCGGGTGAAGCGCTCCGAGGCCGGCATGGTCGTCGAGCCCATCACCATCGGCCCCGACGAGACCATCGCCGACGCCGACGAGCTGTGCGGCAACTTCCACATCTCCGGCATCCCGGTGGTGGACGCCGACGGCCTGCTGGTCGGTATCATCACCAACCGCGACATGCGCTTCGAGAACGATCCCACCCGGCTGGTGCGTGAGGTGATGACGAAGATGCCGCTCGTCACCGCACCGGTCGGCATCAAGCGCGAGGACGCCCTCCAGCTGCTGGCCACCCACAAGATCGAGAAACTGCCGCTGGTCGACAACCAGGGCAAGCTCACCGGCCTCATCACGCTGAAGGACTTCGTCAAGTCCGACAAGTTCCCGCTGGCGTCCAAGGATCCCGACGGCCGGCTGCGGGTCGGGGCCGGCGTCGGTGTCTTCGGAGATGCCTGGGAGCGCGCGATGTCCCTGGTGGAAGAGGGTGTCGACGTGATCGTGGTCGACACCGCGCACGGCCACTCCAAGGCCGAGATGGACTTCATCCGTCGACTCAAGGCCGAGCCGCGCGCCGCGGAGGTGGACATCATGGGGGGAAATGTGGCTACCCACGAGGCGGCCAAGGCGTTGTGCGAGGCGGGCGCCGACGGCGTGAAGGTGGGTGTCGGTCCTGGTTCCATCTGCACCACCCGGGTGGTTGCCGGGGTGGGCGTGCCGCAGGTGACCGCCATCCACGAGGCTGCCCGGGCCTGCCGCCCGTTCGGGGTGCCAGTGGTCGGTGACGGCGGGCTGCAGTACTCCGGCGATATCGCAAAGGCGCTGGTGGCAGGGGCGGACACCGTGATGCTCGGCTCGCTGCTCGCCGGCTGCGATGAGAGCCCGGGCGAGCTGGTCTTCATCAACGGCAAGCAGTTCAAGCAGTACCGCGGCATGGGCTCGCTGGGTGCGATGGCCACCCGCGGACGCACCATGAGCTACTCCAAGGACCGCTATTTCCAGGCAGATGTTGCCTCCAACGACAAGATCGTTCCCGAGGGGGTGGAGGGCCAGGTGCCCTACCGTGGCCCGCTCGGCGCGGTGGTCTACCAGCTGGCGGGTGGCCTGCACCAGGCGATGTTCTATTCCGGGGCGCGCACCATCGACGAGCTGCAGCGCAATGGCCGGTTCGTGCGGATCACCTCCGCCGGGCTGCGCGAGAGCCACCCGCACGACATCCAGATGACGGTGGAGGCACCCAACTACGCCGGGCACAACGACTGAGCAGCATCGCCTGATCCGGTCGGTGGCAGCGCCTGGCTCCACACCGTCCGGAATCCATCGCTCGAGCGCCATGGGACGACCGAATCGTTCGTGAGGCTCGTCGCGCGCCGGATTCTGCACGGATCGCCCTGGTGCACCACTGCACCGGCCGTGCCGTAGGCGACCAGAACTGGCGGGAACCGGCATCGGGGGAGGGACTCGCGTACCCCACCGGTTCAAGGGATGGTGTCGCCCGCCCATCACCAGTCACTAGACTGAACAACCGCGCCGGGGTGCGCCCGGATGCTGATCGGAGACTTCCATGTACGACATCGGACGCAGCAAGCGCGCTCCGAAGGCCTTCTCTCTCGACGATGTTGCCATCGTCCCGTCGCGGCGGACGCGTGACCCGGAGCTGGTCAACCTCTCCTGGAAGATCGATGCCGTCGAATTCGACTTCCCGCTGATGGCTGCTCCGATGGACTCGGTGATGAGCCCGGACACCGCGATCGCCTTCGGCAAGCTCGGCGGTCTGGGTGTGCTGAACCTCGAGGGCCTGTGGACCCGCTACGAGGATCCCTCCCCGCTGTACGACGAACTCGCCACCGTCCCCGACGCCGTCGAGGCCACCCGGCGGATGCAGAAGATCTACTCCGAGCCGATCAAGACCGAACTCATCACTGCACGCCTCAAGCAGATCCGCGATGCGGGCGTGCCGGTGGCCGGAGCTCTCTCCCCGCAGCGCACCCAGGAATTCTCCAAGGTCGTCGAGGCTGCCGGCGTCGACTTCTTCGTGATCCGGGGTACCGCGGTCTCCGCCGAGCACGTGGCCCGCTCCGGTGAGCCGCTCAACCTCAAGAAATTCATCTACGACCTCGATGTGCCGGTCATCGTCGGCGGCTGCGCCAGCTACCAGACGGCGCTGCACCTGATGCGCACCGGAGCCGCAGGCGTGCTCGTCGGCTTCGGTGGCGCCGCCTCCTCGACCACCCGGCAGGTGCTGGGCATCGAAGTGCCGATGGCTTCGGCCATCGCCGATGTTGCAGAGGCTCGCCGCGACTACCTGGACGAGTCCGGAGGCCGTTATGTGCACATCATTGCCGACGGTGCGATGGGCCAGTCGGGTCACATCGCCAAGGCCATCGCCTGCGGTGCCGACGCCGCCATGATCGGCGGTCCGCTGGCCCGCGCTGTCGAAGCTCCCGGCAAGGGCTGGCACTGGGGCGCCGAGGCCTGGCACGAGACCCTGCCGCGCGGACGCCGGGTGCGCTACGAGTCGGTCGGCACCCTGGAGGAGGTCGTGGTCGGGCCGAGCTCCGTGACCGATGGCACGATGAATCTGGTCGGCGCGCTGCGCCGCTCGATGGCCTCCTCGGGGTACCAGGACATCAAGGAATTCCAGCGCATCGAGCTGGTCATCCGCTGAGCGGGCCCATGATGACCGATGACTCGCAGGCCGGGGGCGCCGAGGAGAACATTCCTCCCGAGCTGAACACCCTGCGCAACTCCATCGACAATCTCGATGCCGCTGTGATCCACATCATGGCCGAACGTTTCAAGATCACCCAGCGGGTGGGGGAGTTGAAGGCCGAACTCGGGCTGCCGCCATCGGATCCGGCCCGTGAACAGGTACAGATCGCAAGGCTGCGCACATTGGCCGAAGACTCTCACCTCGACCCCGAGTTCGCCCAGAAGCTGCTGGCCTTCATCGTCTCCGAAGTGGTCCGCCACCACACGGAAATTGCGGAGAAAAAATAGGCCGGGGTTCCCCGGCTCAGGCGACCACGTCGCCCGGGCGCACCTCGGAGGGCACCCCGATGACCACCGCGCCCGGCGCGACATCCTTCACGACAAGCGCATTCGCGCCGATCTTGGCGTCTGCTCCGATGACGATGTCGCCGATGACCTTGGCCCCGGCGCCAATCAGTACCCTGTTGCCGATGGTGGGGTGACGCTTGAAGTGGCCGCGGGCCCGGCCGCCGAGGGTGACCTGGTGGTACATCAGCACGTCATCGCCGACGACGGCCGTCTCGCCGATCACCACGCCCATGCCATGGTCGATGAAGAAGCGCCGCCCGATGGTCGCACCGGGATGAATCTCGATGCCGGTCATGAAGCGCGCGAACTGGCTGAGCACACGGGCGGGGAAACGCAGCACCAGCGAGCGATTCCACATCCTGTGGGCCAGCCGGTAGGCCCAGATGGCGTGCAGTCCCGAGTAACAGACCATGATCTCGAAGCTGGAGCGGGCCGCGGGGTCCTCACGCTTGGCCGCCTTGAGGTCCTCGTCCAGTCTGGCCAGAACATGCCGCATCGAGATTGTCACCTGTTCATCAAAGCGAGATTGTGCCGCACCGACAAGCGATACCAGCAACTGGCCTCCCACCTCCGGCCCGCGACGGCTCTGGCGTGATGCGGGCCGGGGCGCCAGGAGCAATAGACTCGCCCCATGCCCACAAGCCACGATCTTGTGCTGGTTGTCGACTACGGTGCGCAGTACGCGCAGCTCATCGCCCGGCGCGTCCGCGAAGCACATGTCTATTCCGAGATCGTCCCGCACACCATGCCGGTGAGCGAGATGGCCGCCAAGCGGCCCACCGCGGTGATCCTGTCCGGGGGCCCAGCCTCGGTGTACGCCGAGAATGCCCCGCAGGTCGACCCGGCTCTGTTCGACGTCGGTATCCCGGTCTTCGGTATCTGCTACGGCTTCCAGGCCATGGCTGTGGCGCTCGGTGGCACCGCGGAGCGCACCGGGGAATCAGAATTCGGGCGCACCAGCGTGGTCGTCGAGCGCACCGGGGTCCTGCTGGACGGACTGGACGGCACCGAGTCGGTGTGGATGAGCCACGGAGACGCCGTGACGCTCGCACCCGCGGGCTTCACCACGCTGGCACGCAGCGTCGGGGCGCCGGTGGCCGCCTTCGAGGACACCGGCCACAAACTGGCCGGCGTGCAGTGGCATCCGGAGGTGGTGCACACCCAGCACGGCCAGCAGGTGCTTGAGCACTTCCTGTTCGACATCGCCGGCTGCAAGGGCGACTGGACGAGTTCCTCGATCGTCGACGACCAGATCGCAGCGATCCGCGCCGAGGTCGGTGACCGCAGGGTGCTGTGCGCGCTGTCCGGCGGCGTGGACTCCGCAGTCGCGGCGGCTCTGGTGCAGCGCGCCATCGGCGACCAGCTCACCTGCGTCTTCGTCGACCACGGCCTGCTGCGAGCCGGTGAGGCCGATCAGGTCAAGCACGACTTCGTCGACGTCACCGGGGTTGACCTCGTGGTTGCCGAGGAATCCGAGCGTTTCATCGGGGCCCTCGAGGGTGTCACCGAGCCGGAGCAGAAGCGAAAGATCATCGGGCGCGAGTTCATCCGATCCTTCGAGGACGCCGCCCGTCAGATCGCCGGTGACAAGGGCATCGACTTCCTCGTGCAGGGCACTCTCTACCCGGACGTGGTGGAATCCGGCGGCGGCGACGGCGCGGCCACCATCAAGAGCCACCACAATGTCGGCGGCCTGCCCGAGGACCTGAAGTTCACCCTCATCGAGCCGCTGCGCACCCTGTTCAAGGACGAGGTGCGGGCCGTCGGCACCGAGCTCGGCCTGCCCGACTCGATGGTCTGGCGCCAGCCCTTCCCGGGCCCGGGGCTCGGCATCCGCATCATCGGCGAGGTCACAGCCGAGCGCCTGGCGCTGCTGCGCGACGCCGACGCCATCGCACGCGAGGAACTCACCGCGGCCGGGCTGGACCGCCAGGTCTGGCAGATGCCGGTGGTGCTGCTGGCCGGTGTGAACTCGGTGGGTGTGCAGGGTGACGGACGCACCTACGGTTCGCCGATCGTGCTGCGGCCGGTGAGCTCCGAGGACGCCATGACCGCCGACTGGTCGAGGCTGCCCTATGAGGTGCTGGAGAAGATCAGCACCCGGATCACCAACGAGTGCCGTCAGATCAACCGCGTGGTGCTCGACATCACATCCAAACCGCCGGCGACCATCGAGTGGGAGTGATGCAGCAGCGATGAGGCCCCGCTAGCCGATGGCCACGATCCTGCCCATCTCGCTCGTGTCGTAGCCGCCGAGCCCCGCGAACTCCTCGCGGAGCAGGCCCGACTCCAGGATTCCCATCATGACCTGCACCGGGCGTGTGTCGAAGTTCTCCTGCTTGACGACCAGGTCGTACCTTTCGCGCTGGAGTGGCACGAAGTCGACGCCCTCGACCTGACGGGCGATCTTCTCACTGCCGACGGCGACATCGGCCCTCCCGCGAGCCACTGCACTCGCGACGGCGATGTGCGACTGGACCTCCGTCGCGTAACCCTTGATCTCATGCGGGTCCGCCCCGAGGAGTTCCAGGTGTTCGTCGAGCAGGACGCGCGAGCCGGCGCCCTTCTCCCTGTTCACCATGGTCACACCCGGATTGAGCAGGTCGCTCCATGCTTGGAGGTGCTTGGGATTGCCCCTCGCCACGTAGAGGCCCTGGTTGCGGTAGGTGAGGTTGATGACCACGGTCGGCACCGCCGGCAGCAGCCGCTTCACATAGGGCACGTTGTACTCATCCGATGCGCTGTCCCACAGATGGGCGCTGGCCACCTGCACGGAGTCCTTGTACAGCGCGGTGAGCGCGTCGTAGCTGCCGATGTAGGCGCGCAGGGAATCGATGCCCGCCTGTGCCACGTAGTTGGACAGCACGTCGAGGATGATGTCCTGCCCGCAGATGACGAACCGGTCCATGCCCCGGTTCGACGGCGAGGTCGTCTCGGGGACGTGCACCTTCTTCGACGACGAAATGTAGGCCTGCACGTCGGCATAGGTGAAGCGGAGTTTTCGACCCACCGTGTATGAGTTCAGCGTGCCCTTGTTCTTCAGGGCGTACACGGTGTTGCGGCTGACCTGCAGGATCTCGGCCACCTCATCCACGCTGAGCCCGTCGTCGTTGCGCATGCGCATCTCCCCGTCAACTTCCCGTCGATCCGATGACGTGTGATGAATTGGTGTGAAACGGTAGGAGACCGGCCCATTCCATCACAGCACGTTCCACCTGACCCATTGTGGGCCATAGAATCCCTCCGTCCACTCCGCCCCGAAGGGAACTGCGACACACCAGATGGAACTGGCAGCGAAACTCGTGCTGACCCTGGCCGTCGGCACCGGCTGCGGCTTTCTGTTCAGGCGACTCAAGGTACCGGCCGCCTTCATGATCGGTGCCTTCGCAGGGGTTTCGTGCCTCAATGTCGTCCTGGGCTGGGCATGGGTCCCGCATGACACGGGTACGGCCGTGCAGGTCATCGCGGGCGCGTTCGTGGGCTGTTCGATGGAACGCAGCGATGTCGTGCGCCTGCGAACCATCGGCGGTGCCGTTGGGCTCATGCTCGTCTCGTTCCTCGTGCTGTTCATCGCTCTCGGGTTCGCCATCTGGGCCGCGACTCCGCTCGACCTGGTGACCTCGCTGATGTCCGTGGTGCCCGGGGGCATCAACGACACACCGATCGTCGCCGCGGACATGGGCGCCGATGCACCAGTGGTGGCAGTGCTTCAACTGGTGCGCCAGGTCCTGGGCATCGGCCTGTTCCCGCTGATGATCGCGACCTTCGACAGGTCACGGACGACGCGAGGCTTCGCCGATGCCCGCGGGGACCAGCACACGGGCGAGGAGCAGCGTGTCAGGTCGACGCAGAAGTCGTGGCAGGCGCTTTCCGTGACCGTTGTCGCGGCCACCGCGGCTGGTCTGCTCGGCAAGGCCACCGGTGTACCGGGCTTCACGTTCTCATCCGCCATCGTCGCGGCGTTGGTCCTCAAGCTCTGCTTCGATTTCGCATACCTGCCCAAAGGGGTGAAGAAGGCCTGTCAGATCGTGGCCGGCAGCTACCTGGGCACGCTGCTGACCGTGAGCGGGTTGAGGTCCATGGGCCGGCTCGTCGTCCCCATCGTCATTGTGGTGGTGGGTTACACCGTCAACTGCTTCGCCACCGGGAGGCTGGAGAGCAGGCTCCTGGGCTACGGGCGCAAGGAGGGCATGCTCATCGCATCCCCCGCTGGTGCCTCCGACATGGCGCTGATCATCGAGGACCTCGGTGTGGACAACACCGACGTCATCATCATGCAGGTGGTGCGCGCCATCGTCGTCATGGCCGTGTTCCCGCAGATCGTCAATGCGATCTGCCTGTTCACGGGAACATGAAGTCAAGCATGGAGCCATCAATGCGATGGAACCAGTGGAAGACTGTGTTCTCGAGGAATTCTTGATTGCGCAAACAGGGAATTGCGCTAACAGGGAAATGATGGCGATCAACGATATTATTCCGTGGAATCCACCGCACACCTGTTGAGGCGCAGCAATGAGCAAGGGCGCTCACATCGAAGCGCGTCCATCGACTCGGGCCATGGCATCCTTCCAGTGGTGCAACTGGGCGCAGATTCAGATGCACCACTGGAAGTCAGCATTCACTTCTCGGAGTAGGGGTCGAAGGTGTCCTCGGAACCGTTGCCGCCACGCTTGAAGTTCCTGAACGCATGCATGAGCGAGTCGAAACCCCGGGAGCCATCGTCCTGGTCGGGCAGCAGCAGCCACCCGGCGAGGTAGAGCACCACGGCAGTGCCGAAAGTGATCAGCGCCAGGATGATGAACACCAGACGCACGATGTTGGGGTCGACCCCCAGGTACTCACCGATGCCTCCGGCGACACCGGCAATCATGCGGTGGTCCCTGCTCCTCACGAGTTTCTTCTCGCTCATGGTGATTCCCCTTCTGCATTTCGTGATTCTCGCCGGCGATGTTCCGGCCGGTCCTGTGGTCGTGCTGTATCGGTCTTCGACGCGGAGCGGCCGAAGGCACGGTTCCAGTCTGGCCTTCGCCCGGGCCGGATATTCGCTGATCGACCCCGGTTCTTCCCCCTCACTTGGGGTTCTCAGCTCGCGGTGCTGTGGGCCGCCACGGTGAGCTTGCCGGCTGTGCGAGTCTGGAGGAGTGCATCGAGACCACAAGAGGCCGCGCTGGTGGCGGTTCCGCGGCAAAGCAGCGCTGAATCTGCCTGCCGCCCCGGCGCTGGAGCCAGGTGTCTCGAAGGCACCCTCGCCGATTCGGCGTGATGAGGGCCTCGAGGGTGACTCGGCAGAGTCGGGTGCCAGGCGTGACAAGCACCGCTCGTCGGGGCGTTCGGGTCTGGTGAGACGCCGCGAGGGCCACTGGTTGGGTGGCGTGTGCACGGGTATCGCACAGCATTTCGGCTGGCCGGTGTGGGTGGTGCGGATGTGCGTGGTCGCGTTGTCCCTGATCGATTATCTCGGGGTGGTCCTCTACGCGGCGCTGTGGATGCTGCTTCCCGAACAGTCTCCCCGACCCGAATCCCCGGGCCTGGCCGCAGCCCGGCGCGCCGGAATGCGTCGTGCTCCCAAGGTCAGGAGCGGTGGAACCCCTGTGGGTCTGACGGTGGCGGCGGTTGTGCTGTGCGCCGGCCTGCTCCTGCTCGGCCGAGCCATCGTTTTCGGGCCCGGCAACAGCTTCTTCTGGCCGATAGTGCTGGCGGTGGTGGGCGTCGCGCTGGTCTGGCGGCAGGCCGGGGACGCCGACGACGAGAAGACCGACCTGCCTCGCTGGCTCGCACCGCTGGTGAGCAGCGCGCGCTGGGCCTACCTGCTGCGCATGGGCCTGGGAATGCTGCTGGTGGGAGCCGCCCTGTGGTTGGCGGTCTATTCCCAGGTGAGTGGGCCGAATCTCCCCTCCGTGATGGCCGTTGCGGCGCTCACCCTGGTGGGCTTCGTCATCGTGGCGGCGCCGTGGATCAACCAGATGCGCACAAATCTCAACCAGGCCAGGGAGGAGAAGCTGCTCGCCGACGCAAGGGCCGACATGGCGGCGCACCTGCACGATTCGGTGCTGCAGACCCTGGCGCTCATCCAGCGTCAGGCCGACGACCCGAAGATGGTCGCGCAGCTGGCCCGCCGACAGGAGCGGGAATTGCGGTCCTGGCTCTACGGCGACCAGCCTGGGCCAAAGGCCTTCCACGCCGCGCTGGTGTCCGCCGGTGCAGAGGTGGAGGATGCCAGGGGTGTGCCGGTGGAAGTGGTCTGCGTCGGCGATGCCGCCATGACGCCCGGTCTGGAGGCCACCATCAACGCCGCCAAGGAGGCCATGATCAATGCGGCCAAGCATTCCGGTGCTGCGAAGGTCGATGTCTATGCCGAGGTTGACGTCGAGTCTGTCGAGGTCTTCGTCCGGGATCGCGGCCGGGGCTTCGACATCGAGGGAATCGGAGTCGACAGAATGGGTGTGCAAAGATCAATCATCGAGCGCATGGAGCGCCACGGTGGCAGCGTCCGGATCCGAACCGCCCCCGGCGAGGGCACCGAGGTGAGATTGGAGATGTCACGATGAACAGCGTTCCTGATGACCAGGCCGGCGCCGAGACGGGCGAGCGGACGCGTCCCTGGCGAATCGTGCTCGTCGACGACCATGCGATCTTCCGTGCAGGGGTGCAGCACGAATTGATGGCTGCGGCGCCCGATCAGGTGGATGTGGTGGGCGAGGGCGAGGATGTCGCCAGTTCGGTCGCCGTGATCACCGAGACGACTCCTGATGTGGTGCTGCTTGACGTGCACCTGCCGGGCGGCGGTGGCGCTGAGGTGGTCACCCAGGTTCACAAGACACTGCCCGATGTCACATTCCTCGCGCTGTCGGTCTCCGATGCCGCTGACGATGTCATCGGCGTCATCCGCGCCGGTGCACGCGGCTACGTCACCAAATCGATCAGCACCTCGGATCTCGTCGAGGCCATCGACCAGGTGGCCACCGGCGACGCGGTGTTCAGCCCCAGACTGGCCGGTTTCGTGCTGGATGCGTTCAGCGGTTCGATCTCGGTGGAGAGCGTGGACGAGGATCTGGACCGGCTGAGCCAGCGTGAGCGGGAAGTGATGAAGCTCATCGCTCGCGGTTACACCTACAAGGAGGTTGCCCGGGAATTGTTCATCTCGATCAAAACCGTCGAGACGCATGTGTCGAGCGTCTTGCGCAAACTCCAGCTGTCCAACCGCCACGAACTCACCAAGTGGGCCACCGACCGCAAACTCGTCTAGCCAGCCGCACTGCCCGGAGTTGGGACCATCGCCGGCCTGAGAGGGCCGGCTGTCAGAAGAAGGGTCGCCAGGGCGCCAGCAGGCATTCGGTGGCTTTCGCCACCAAGGAGCGCTGCAACCAGTGCTGCAGGTCCATTTCGTGGGAGTTCGACAGATCGGTGAGGAAGAGCTGCTCGAGGGCCTCGGCCACTTCGGGGCTGCGGATCTCGGCGTTCACCTCGTAGTTGCCCAGCAGGCTGAGCCGATCAAGGTTGGCGGTGCCGATCGTCGACCACTCGCCGTCGATGGTCGCAGTCTTCGCATGGATCATGGCGTTCTCGAACAGGAATAACCGGATACCGTCGCGCAGCATCCCGTCGTAGAAGGTTCGGGACAACCAGTCGGAGATGACATGATTCGACTTGGCCGGGACGAGGATGCGCACATCCACCCCCCGGGCGGCGGCGCGGCCCAGCGCGGTGCGAAAATCCTCGTCCGGGATGAGGTAGGCAGTGGTGAGCCAGATGTTCTTCTCAGCCCGGTCGATCGCCTCGAGGTACATGTTGCGAATCGGGAACACGGCCAGCCGCGGCGTATTGCGCTGCACGGTGATGTTGCCGTTCCACGCCCGGCCGGCGACCGTCGGCAGCTCGCCCTTGTAGGTGCGCATCGGCGAGGCCTGGATCGGCAGCATGTGCGCAGGCCGCAGATTCCAGTACGCGACGAAGGCATTCTCCAATTCGCGCACGGACGGCCCGATGACGCGGGCGTGTGTGTCGCGCCAGTATTTGGCGTAGTCATCGCCGATGTTGTAGCCACCCACATAGGCCACCTCGTGGTCCACGACGAGAAGCTTGCGGTGATCGCGTCCCATATTGCGTGGGCGCCAGAACGCCACGGACTGCACGAGCGGGTGCTTCTTGACATGAATGTTCGGCGGCATCCGGAAGAAGAACGGATCCACCACGAGGTTCGCGAACACGTCATAGACGATGTAGACATCGACTCCACGGTCCGCCGCCGCGATGAGCGCGTCCTTGAATTTGTGCCCGACCTCGTCGGCCTTCCAGATGAATGACTCGAAGTGGATGGTGCGCTGGGCACTGTCGATCGACTTCAGCATGTCTGCATAGAGCTTCTCGCCATAGCCATAGACGGCCACCTTGTTGCGACCGGCGTCGACTTCCATGGTGTCGTGGATGGGGAAGCTGGGCTCATTGGCTCGTCGCTTGCGCACCGCGTCGGCTGCGATCAGGGCTCCGGCTGCGGCGCACTGCGCCCCGAACAAGCCCAATACGATATTTCTCACGACGCGAGGCGCCTGTTCCCGCAATGGCATGGGGTCACCTTATCGGTCTGCAGCGGCATCGCGCCTAGTCTTGAGAGGCCATGACTGAGCCCACCAGCACCAATCCCTTCGCCGAGTTCGGCAGACAACTCGACCACCTCGCCGCACCCGGTATCGGTGCGACCCCGGTGGGTGCTGTCGCCGAGGGCATTGATCCGTTGCTGGAGGGGCTCAATCCGCCCCAGTGCGAGGCGGTGCTGCATGAGGGTGCGCCGGTGCTGGTGGTGGCCGGTGCCGGCTCGGGCAAGACGCGGGTGCTCACCCACCGCATCGCCTGGTTGATCGGGCGGCGCAGCGCCGCGCCGGGCTCGATCCTCGCCATCACCTTCACGAACAAGGCCGCCGCTGAGATGCGCAGCCGGGTCGGTGCGCTGGTCGGTCGCGCGGCTCGTGCGATGTGGGTGTCCACCTTCCATTCCGCCTGCGTACGGATACTTCGCTCCGAACTCGCCGAGGCGCCGGAGATCGGGCTGCGGCGCAGCTTCACGATCTACGACGACACCGACACCAAGCGCCTGATGGGCCTGGTGCTGCGCGACCAGAACCTCGACGTCAAGCGTTTCCCGCCGCGAGCCGTCGTCAACTGGGTGAGCAATGCCAAGGACGAGCTGCTCACCCCCGCGATGACCGAGGAACGTGCCTCCACCGGCAACGACGAGCTGTATGCCGGGGCCTACGAGGAGTACCAGCGACGGCTGGTGGCGGCCAATGCCGTCGACTTCGACGACCTCATCATGGTCACCGTCGGGCTGCTGCAGACCCATCCGGAGATCCGCGAGGAGTACCGGCGGCGTTTCCGCCATGTGCTCGTCGACGAGTACCAGGACACCAACCATGCCCAATACATGCTCATCCGCGAGTTGTGCGGCCCGAACCCCGGCCCCGACAACGGCTACCAGATCTCCCCGCCGGAGCTGATGGTGGTGGGCGACTCCGACCAATCCATCTACGCCTTCCGCGGCGCCGATGTGCGCAACATCCTCGATTTCGACGAGGACTTCCCGGGAGCCAGCACGATTCTGCTGGAGCAGAACTACCGCTCCACGCAGACCATCCTCTCGGCGGCCAATGCCGTCATCAAGAACAATTCCGATCGCCCCGCCAAGAAGCTGTGGAGCGACTCCGGCGACGGCAGGAAGATCGTCGGTTACACGGCGGACTCCGAGCAGGACGAGGCCCGCTGGGTGGCCGAGCAGATCGACCAGATGCATGACAAGGGCATCGGCGAATACCGCGATGTCGCCGTGTTCTATCGCACCAATGCCCAGTCCCGCCCGCTGGAGGAGGTCTTCATCCGGCTGGGATTGCCCTACCGCGTGGTGGGTGGCGTGCGCTTCTACGAGCGTCGCGAGATCCGCGATGCGCTGGGTTATCTGCGGGCGGTCGCCAATCCCGCCGACGACGTCTCGGTGCGGCGCGTGCTCAATGTGCCCAAGCGAGGGATCGGAGCACGCGCCGAAGCCGCCCTGGAGGTCTTCGCCGCCAACGAGCGGATTCCCTTCGCGCAGGCGATCGATCGGGTCGCGGAGGTGCCCGGCATGGCCACCCGATCGCGTCACCAGGTGGAGGCCTTCGGCTCACTGATGCGCGGGCTTCGCGCACTGGCCGGATCCGGCGCGCCGGCCGACGACGTGCTGGCGGCCGTGCTCAAGGACTCCGGGCTGATCGACGAGCTGAAAGCCTCCACCGATCCCCAGGACGAGACGCGCGTGGAGAATCTGGTGGAATTCCTCGCCGTGGCCCAGGAGTTCGTCTCCCAGGCGCACAGCGTGGATCTCTCCGCCGGACTGCGGCCCGATGGAGAGGGTGCCAGCGACCCGGGTGAGCTGGCCGACGAGCTGATCGGCGGCATGATCGATGCGGATGATTCGCTGGGCGCCTTCCTGGAGAGGATCGCGCTGGTTGCCGATGCCGATCAGATTCCTGACGCCGACCCGGATTCGCCCGGCGTGGTGACGCTCATGACCTTGCACACGGCCAAGGGACTCGAGTTCGACAATGTCTTCCTCACCGGCATGGAGGACGGCATCTTCCCGCACATGCGGGCGCTCGCCGACACCGCAGAACTCGCCGAGGAGCGCCGGCTGGCCTATGTGGGGATCACCCGGGCACGCACCAGGCTGTATCTCACCAGGACGATGGTGCGCTCGGTGTGGGGCAAGCCGCAGGCAAACCCGCCGAGCCGCTTCCTGGACGAGATCCCCGGGGAACTGATCGACTGGAAGCGCACCGGCAGCCAGATCGCCGGCTGGGCGTCCACCGCCTCGGAGCGGTGGACCAGCGCGCGGCGCGCGGCGGAGTCCGACGGGCCGATCTTCGGCTCGGGTCGTGGCGCTCTGCCGGGTGGGCGCAGGATCGCCTCCCTGGATCCCGGCGACAGGGTGCTGCACTCCACCTTCGGACTGGGTACGGTGGTGGCCACCAAGGGTGCCGGTGACACTGCGCAGGCAGACATCGATTTCGGATCGGGCGGAGTGAAACGCCTCGCGCTGCGCTTCGCGCCCCTGGAGAAGCTCTGAGTGAATGACCCCTGATTTCTCGGCATCCCGGCCTGTGAATCATGGTTTTCCCGCCGAAGTCTGGGGTGGGCGCGCTGGCGTGGCTATTGTCGGAGTGGGGCCCGTCCGGGCTCCCGACTGGTGCTCGGTCAAGGACGAACGGCACCTTTCACCCGCCGGCCACTGATGGCCGCGAACCCAGGAGAGGCGCAGTGGACCTCTACGAATTCCAGGCACGGGAACTGCTGGTCGCGCACGGGGTGCCGGTGCCGCGGGGCCGTCTGGCTCGCACTCCGTTGCAGGCTCGTCAAGCCGCCCGACAGCTCGGCATGCCCGTCATCGTCGTCAAGGCCCAGGTGAAAACCGGTGGCCGCGGCAAGGCCGGGGGGGTCGAGGTGTGCCATGGCGGCGATGAAGCCCAGCAGGCCGCCGAGCGCATCCTCGGCATGGACATCAAGGGCCACGTCGTGCACTCCGTGCTGGTGGTCGAGGGTGTCGACATCGCCGCCGAGTACTACTTCTCATTGCTCATCGACCGCGCGGAGCGGCGCTGGCTCGCGCTGTGCTCGGTGCAAGGCGGCATGGACATCGAGACCCTCGCCCGCGAGCACCCCTCGGAGCTCGCGCGGGTGGCGGTGAGCCCGGCACAGGGCATCAGCCGGGCGAAGGCCCGTGAGATCGTCGTAGCCGCAGGTTTCGATCCGTCCTTGCGCGACAGCATCGCCGAGATACTGGTGAGTCTGGGTGAGGTCTTCGTCTCCGAGGACGCCACCCTTGTCGAGGTGAATCCACTGGTCCTCACCGGTGCTGGCCAGGTGCTGGCCGCCGACGCCAAGGTCAGCCTCGACGACAACGCGTTCTTCCGGCACCACGATCACAAGCAGTTCGTCGACACCTCGGGCGAGGATCCGCTGGAGCTGCAGGCGAAGGCGCGCGGGCTGAACTATGTGCGCCTGGATGGTGAGGTGGGGATCATCGGCAACGGCGCGGGGCTGGTGATGAGCACCCTCGACGTGGTTGCCGCAGCGGGGGCGGATCTACCGGGCGGCCCGAAACCGGCGGATTTCCTGGACATCGGGGGCGGGGCCTCGGCCGAGGTGATGGCCGCGGCTCTGGAGACCGTTCTGGCCGATCCGAATGTGCGCTCGATCTTCGTCAACGTCTTCGGCGGGATCACCGCCTGCGACGAGGTGGCCAATGGCATCGTGCAGGCCGTCGGCATGGTCGGCGGGCTGCCAGTCCCCGTGGTGGTGCGCCTGGACGGCAACAGCGTCGAAGAGGGCCGGGAAATCCTGCGGGATTTCGCAGATCCGGCGATCACACTCGTCGACACGATGGACGAGGCGGCGCGGCGGGTGGCCGAACTCGCGGTGACGGACACGGCTGCAGCCGATGCGGGGAGGTCCTGAGATGGCGATCTGGCTGAACGAGGGCTCCAGGATCATCGTCCAGGGCATCACCGGTGCCGAGGGCAGCAAGCACACCCGCCGAATGGTCGCCGGAGATTCGCCGCTGCTCGGCGGGGTGACTCCGGGCAAGGGCGGCTCGACGATCGAGGCGCACGGCAGGCAACTACCGGTATTCGACACCGTGCACGAGGCCGTCGATGCCACCGGCGCCAATGTCTCGGCCATCTTCGTGCCCCCTGCGCGCACTGCGGACGCCGTGATGGAAGCAGTCGGGGCGGGCATCGGGCTGATCGTGTGCGTCACCGAGCGCGTCCCGGTGCAGGACAGCTCGCGCTTCGTGGAGGCCGCACTGGACGCCGGCGTGCGATTGATCGGGCCGAACTGCCCGGGCATCATCTCTCCCGGCATCGCCAATGCCGGGATCATCCCCGGGGGCATCGCGCGGCGCGGGCACATCGGCCTGGTCTCGAAATCGGGAACCCTGACCTACCAGCTCATGAAGGAGGTCGGCGATCTGGGCATGAGTACCGCCGTCGGCATCGGCGGTGATCCGGTGATCGGCACCACCCACATCGACGCACTGGCCGCTTTCGAGGAGGATCCCGAGACCGAGGCGATCGTGATGATCGGCGAGATCGGCGGCGACGCGGAGGAGCGTGCTGCGGCATTCATCGCTGACCATGTCACCAAGCCGGTGGTCGGCTATGTGGCCGGGTTCACTGCACCCGAGGGACGCACCATGGGCCACGCGGGTGCCATCGTCTCGGGCAGTTCGGGCACTGCCGAAGCGAAGAAGGCTGCCCTGGAGGAAGCCGGGGTCACGGTTGGGCGCACGCCCAGCGAGACGGCCCGGCTGATGCGCGAACTGGTCCGCGCGGGCTGAACCCCGAACGAGTCAGCACTGAAGCCGAGTGGGGCGGGTCGCTGGCCCGGTGGACCCTGGCTGGACAGGTATCGTGGCCGCGATGGTCTGGCGGGAGATGGCGATGAGCGCGCACGAAACTGGCACAGCCACTGGCGAGGATGACGCGCCAGACCCCAAGGGCCGCGGGCCGCAAGGACTCGTGGCGCTGCCATGGCGGATGGCGAGCGTGCTCGCTGCCGTCGTGGTCGCTGCCGCCGGCTGGCTCATCGTGCTCGCCTTCTGCTCGCTGGTCTGGCTCGGCGATGACGCCGGGACCAGCTACCAGCAGGTACTGGAGGTCTCGACGCAGTTCTGGCTGCTGGCCAATGGCGTCCCTGCGTCCCTCGACGGCGTGAGAGTCAGCCTGGTGCCACTGGGGCTCAGCGCAGTCATCGTCGTCATGGTTGCCTCTGCTGTGTCGGCCATCGCCCGGAAAGCGGTCCTGAGCCGTGGGGCCACCAGCACAGGGGTCCGCAGCAATGAGGACAGTGGGGCTCTCGCGGGCAGTTCCGGTGCCTTCGCGCTGCGCCTGGCGGCGTGGTTTGCGATCCCCTATCTGGTGATCCTCGGCCTGTGCACCAATCTGCTCGGGCATCCGCAGAGCACCGGCCCAGCGATCCTGGGTGGTTTGCTGGTCGGGGGAGTCGTCAGTCTTCTCTCGGCAGGGCGGACGCTCCACTGGCGGGCCACCGGGCTGAGCCAGGGCGGCTGGATGTCGGGCGTGCTGGCAGGTGTCCTCGCCGCCGCGGCGGCCCTCGTCATCGTCGCTGCTGTGGTCCTCGGCGGGTCACTGCTGACTCACCAGCGTGATGTCATCGGCATCCACCAGCAGCTGGCCCCCGGCGGATTCGGTGGCATCATGCTTGCCCTGCTGCAGGTGATGTGGATCCCCAATGAGGTGCTGTGGACCATGTCCTGGCTGCTCGGAGCCGGATTCACCGCCGGTGCCGGCACACTGTTCAGCCCTACTGCGAGCCATCCCGGCCAGCTGCCTGCCATTCCGATGCTCGGCGCACTGCCCACCGGTGCGCACAGCTCGGCCCTGGGATTGGTTTGGTTCCTCGCCGCTGCGGTGGCTGGCGCGTTGGGCGGTGCGGTGGCCGTGAGGGCACGGCGTGACGCAGTGGCTCGCCGGCTTCCGCCCGGAACGGTCGGGCATGACAGCGCAGCGCTGCTGGGCCTGGTGGTGGGTCTCCTCACCGCCGTCCTGGTCTGCTTCGCCGAATTGCTCGCCAAGGGAGGATTCGGTGAACAGCAGCTTGCCGGGCTCGGTGCGTCGATGCCGCACCTGGTCGTCCTCGCGCCCTGCGTTCTGGGCGCCGGCGCAATGATCGGTGGCTATCTCACCTCCGTCCTGTCGCACCCCGACATGGGTTCCGATGACGAATCCGCGCCAGCGCGCCCGGAGGACTGAACCTCGGCATGGCTAAGCTGTGCTGTGTGACATTCCGCGTGGTCGTCCTCGTGTCCGGCGCGGGCACCCTGCTCCAAGCCCTGCTCGATGCCGAGCGGGACGGGCGGCTGGACGCCGATGTGGTCGCTGTCGGTTCGGAGATTCCTGATTGCCCGGGCATGGCGCGGGCCCGTGATGCCGGCGTACCCGCCTTCGCGGTGCCCATGCCGACCCTGCTGCGTCGCGGCTCTGCCGAGCGGCTGGCCTGGGACGAGGAATTCGCAGACGCCGTCGCCGCCTACGAGCCCGATCTCATCGTGCTGGCGGGGTTCATGAAACTGTTCGGTGAGCCATTCATGAACCGCTTCCGGGGCCGAATCGTCAACTCCCACCCGGCGCTGCTGCCAGCCTTCCCCGGCGCCCATGCCGTCCGGGACGCCCTGGCGGCAGGCGTCACGAGCACCGGCGCCACCATCTTCTGGGTCGACGACGGCGTCGATTCCGGAACCATCATCACCCAGCACTCAGTACCCGTCGAACCCGGTGACGACGAGGCGAGTCTGCACGAACGCATCAAGGTGACAGAGCGCGACATGCTCGTGCGCACCGTCAATTCATTGGCAGCCGGAAATGCACAAAGCAGCGACGGAAAGGCAACAGATGACTGATTCCACCCGCAATCCCATCAAGCGCGCCCTGGTCAGCGTGTACGACAAGACCGGACTGGAAAAACTGGGGCGCATGCTCGCGGACGCCGGGGTGGAAATCGTCTCCACCGGTTCCACAGCGAAGAAACTCGCTGACTCTGGTGTGCCGGTCACCCCGGTGGAGCAGATCACCGGATTCCCGGAGTGCCTCGACGGCCGCGTCAAGACCCTGCACCCGGCCGTGCACGCAGGGCTGCTCGCCGACCGCCGCCTGGAGAGCCACCGCAATCAGCTCGACGAACTGGGCATCAAGCCCTTCGACCTGGTGGTCTCCAACCTCTACCCCTTCACCCAGACCGTCGCCTCGGGCGCCGGCTTCGACGAGTGCATCGAGCAGATCGACATCGGCGGACCGTCCATGGTGCGTGCCGCTGCGAAGAATCATCCCTCGGTGGCGATCATCACCAGCGCGGACCAGTACGGGGAACTGTACGACGCGCTGGGGCGTGGCGGTTTCACGCTCGACCAGCGCCGCACCCTGGCTGCCAAGGCCTTTGCCCACACCGCCGCCTACGACGCCGCAGTGGCCGGCTGGCTGGCAGCCCAGACCACCGACGAGGGCATGCCCGAGTTCGTCGGGCTGGCCGCCCGCAAGGTGAGCGACCTGCGCTACGGCGAGAACTCCCACCAGGCTGCTGCCGTCTACGCCGCCGAGGGAAGCGCCCCAGGCCTGGTCGGCGCCGAGCTGCTCAATGGCAAGGCCATGAGCTACAACAACTACACCGACACCGATGCGGCACGCCGGGCGGCCTACGACTACGACGAGCCGGCCGTGGCGATCATCAAGCACGCCAACCCCTGCGGCATCGCAATCGGCTCCGACATCGCCGAGGCGCACCGCAAGGCACATGCCTGTGATTCGCTGTCGGCCTACGGCGGCGTCATCGCAGCCAACCGCACGGTCACCCTGGCGATGGCCGAACAGGTCAAGCCGATCTTCACCGAGGTGATCGTCGCTCCCGGCTTCGAGCCTGCTGCCCTCGAACTGCTGCAGCACAAGAAGAATCTGCGCATCCTGGTGGCCGAGGACTACCGCTTCGAGCCCTCCCAGTGGCGCGAGATCTCCGGGGGCCTGCTGGTCACCGAGCCCGACAAGCTCGACGCGCCCGGCGATGATCCGTCGAACTGGGCCTTGATGGCCGGTGAAGCTGCCGACGAGGCCACCATCGCCGATCTGCTGTTCGCCTGGAAGGCCTGCCGTTCAGTCAAGTCCAATGCCATTCTGCTCGCCCATGACGGCGCCTCGGTGGGCGTGGGCATGGGCCAGGTCAACCGCGTCGACTCCTGCAAGCTGGCCATCGAGAGGGCTGGCGCCCGTGCCAAGGGTTCGGTCGCCGCATCGGATGCCTTCTTCCCCTTCTCCGACGGGCCGCAGCTGCTGCTGGATGCGGGCATTCGTGCCATCGTCGAACCGGGCGGATCGATCCGCGACGAGCAGACCATCGAGGCCGCCAAGAAGGCCGGCGTCGCGCTGTACTTCACCGGCAACCGGCACTTCTTCCACTGATCGGCGCTGAGGAGCAATCAATGACCGCAGGGAAACTGGACGGCAAGGCCGCCGCGGCCCAGATCAAGGCAGAGCTCAAGACACGCGTCGAGGCTCTCAGGGACAAGGGGATCGTGCCCGGCCTGGGCACGATCCTGGTCGGGGACGATCCTGCCTCCCACATCTATGTCAACGGCAAGCACCGGGACTGCGAGCAGGTGGGCATCGAATCGTTCCGCGTCGATCTGCCCGCCGATGCCACCCCCACCCAGGTTGAGCGATCCATCCGGGTTTTCAACGACTCGGCGTTGTGCACCGGATACATCGTGCAACTTCCGCTGCCCCCGCAGATCGACTCGCATTGGGTGCTGGAGCTGATCGACCCCGACAAGGATGCAGACGGCATCACCTCCGACAGCCTCGGCCGGCTCGTGCTGGGCCAGCCAGGGCCGATGCCGTGCACCCCACGCGGCATCGTGGAGCTGCTGCGGCGAAATGACATTTCCTTGGAGGGCGCAGATGTCTGCGTCGTCGGCCGCGGTATCACCGTGGGCCGCCCGCTGGCCCTGCTGCTGTCGGGACGCGATGTCAATGCAACGGTCACCCAGTGTCACACCGGAACCCGCGATCTCGCCGAGAAGACGCGCAGTGCGGATGTCGTCATCGGTGCGGCCGGTCATCCGGGTCTCATCACGGCGGACATGATCAAGCCCGGCGCAGTGGTCGTCGATGTCGGTGTGACAAGGGTTGACGGTAAGCCGGTCGGTGATTTTTCGGCGGACGTCTGGGATGTCGCCAGTTATGTCACACCCAATCCCGGCGGAGTGGGCCCGATGACCCGCGCCATGCTGCTGGCCAATGTGGTGGACAGGGCCGAGCAGAACGTCAACCAGGTGCAGTGACAGCGCCGAATGATCGCGACGGCCTGTTCGACCACATCGAGCCGCCGCGTGATGCCGTGCCGGGGAGTTCTGCTGAGCCTCCGGCCGAACCGGCAGTCACACCTGTGATCGGACACCCGGAACCGGTATCGGCTGTGACGGGGCAGGCGAGGCACGAACTCGGCCCGTTGTGGAGGGAATGGCCACTGCTGAGCTGTCTGGTGATCTTCACCGCAGGCATCGTGGTGGCAGGTGCCGGGCACTGGCGACGCGGCGCGGTCCTGATGGGTGCTGCAGCGGTGTTCGCCGGGGTGCTGCGTCTGGTGCTGCCACCGAAGGTGGCCGGCCTGCTCCAAGTCCGCCGACGCTGGTTCGACGTACTGGCCATGCTGCTCGGCGGCATTGTGATGTGCGTGTTGTCGATCCTGGTGCCGCCCCAGCAGGGATGAGCCCACACAAACGGCAGTGAGTGCACATCGCTTGCCCGAGCCCTCAGCGCAGCTCATGGAGGCATGGACCGGCGGAAACACAGGTGGGGGGGGGGGGGGGGCGGGGGGGGGCCGGGGGCGGGCCGGCCGGGGGGAGGGGGGCACACAGTGCGGCAGACGCGGCGCGCCCGGCGCGGAGCGGGCGGGGGGGGTGGGGGAGCGG